>JALSHL010000168.1 GCA_026982255.1 Paracoccaceae bacterium
TCACCGGTTCTGTGGAAAACCTGCGCGGTCTGGTGTCCGCCTTTACCGCCGATGGCGACATCATGGTGCTTGGCGGCAGCATCGACGCGGCCGAGGTGGATATCCAGTCCGGCGGCGATTTCTTCCTGTCGGCGGCTTATGACGCAGCGGTGACGCATCCGACCGGATCGGCCTTTGCCACCTTCGCCGAGATCATGGCCAACCCCAACCAGGGAGACAGCTGTTTTTTCCGCTTGTGCTACACAATCCAGGACCTCTCGGATCCGGCCTATGCCGGCCAGATCACCGATGCGGGCCAGATCGTCGCGCAGGGCAATGTCTGGATTTACGCCAACGGCTTTGTCAATATCAACGGGCTGATCCAGTCGGGCGTCACCGATTACGAGGTGGTGATCAACGACAATATCGTGGACGTGCTGGGTGACCTCTCGGCCAACCAGACCGTCGCTGTTCTCTACAGTCCCGGCGGAAATGGCACCTCGCCGGCCGAGGACCCGCTCTTTCCTGCAGCCTCGGGTAATGTCACCCTGCGCTATGACCAGGATGCCGGCGTGATCCTTGTGGACCCGATCGTGGCCAAGGGAGGCGAGATCGAGATTGTCGGCCAGATCATTTCCACCGGCAACGGGCAACTTGTTGCAGCCAACGGTTATGCGCAGGTCAGTATCCTGAACGAATCCGATATTCCCGTGGTGCTCAGCGACATATCCACCGGTTATGGCGAGGGCGCCGAGGGCCGTATCCGGCTGGTGGACCTGTCGCGGCCGATGCCTACCGGTCTGGGTTTTATCACCACCGAATATGTGGCCGATGTGAATGGCGACGTGACCCGCACCACGACGATCAGCCCGATTGTCACGCTGGTCGAAGCCGATACGCCGACCTATGAAATCGACACACCCTGGCGGCTGGTCTTTGCCTCGGGCGACATTATCGAGCGGGTGGACGGAACCTTCGAGCTGGACGAGGACAATCCGGGCCGCATCTTTGACGAACTCAAGGTTTACGAGCAGATCGGTTTTGACAACCCGTTTGACTTCACGTCCGAGATCACCGTTGAGAGAGAGACGCTGCAAAGCATATCCGAGCTTGATCCGGTCACCTATTTCGACGAGTTCGTGATCAATGCCGATGACAATGACCTGATGGCGGCGTGGGTTGATGTGATCGGGCTGGACTATTTCGGCGACCTGATCCGCGACAATGAATACGTCTTTATCGACGGTGACCTGTTTGCCGCCCCGAACCCGTCAAGCGAAAACTTTTCCGATTGGGTTGATATCGGGGGGGGCTTCTATACGCGTCTGCGCACCGTATATACGCCGACATCCGATTATAACCTGAACATAATCGCGGCGGACAAGACCATCTCCATCGCTTTCGAGGGGCACGATACCGGACGTCTGGAGATCGAATCCGTAGGCGATGTGATTTTCAACGGATCGGTCTACAACCGGAGCGGGCCGACGATTGTCACCTCGTCCGGCGGCTCGATCTATCAGAACAACGCCTTCCTTCCGTTCGAGGTCAATAAGCTGACTCTGGATGCTGCAGCAGATGTGGGCCGCATGTGGGTTTATTCCGAGCCGGTCACGGTTGTATCCGGTTCCGGAGGGCTGGGCGGTCCGCTGCTTGGCGGTGTGGGCCTGCCAATCGCGGGGGGCACGGGAGTGGAGCCGGTGCTGGGGAATTTCCGGGTCGATCAGGACGACAGTTTCGGGCTGTTTCTGACCGCGGGCGGCACGGCCCGGGTCGAGGAAGTGACCGGAAATATGGAGCTGCTTGAAGCCTGGGCCCAGGGTGATCTTGCGCTGGTATCGGCCAATTCCATCCTTGAACACCGCTATGCCACGACACCGGTGCTTGCGACAGCCGGAAACCGGCTCAAGCTGGTGGCCAATGCCGGCACGATCGGTCTGGCCGACGCGCCGATCACCTTTGATACGGATATACTGCGCGCCGAGGCCGGTTCGGACATAAACCTGTTCACGGAAAGCGACGAGACTTTGCGGGTGCGTCAGGTCATTTCGCAGACCGGAGATATCGCGCTGGTATCCTCTGTGGCATCGATCATTGACTATGATTTCAGCACCCGGGTGGACAGGCGCGCCGAAGAAGGGTTGCTGGAGGCGCTTTGGGACGAGTTCGGCCTGCGCGAGACGGATTCCGCGGGCAATCCGGAAACCCTGCGACAGGGCGAAACGATTGATGGCTATGAGGCGGTAATGACGGCCTCCTATTTCGAGTACTTCAACCGGCTGTTGCAGGATGACGGGACCGTGGCCGCCTATGACCCCGGGTTCACATTCAGTTACAGCGCTGCAGAACGGGCCTCTCTGGCCGGTCGCGGACTGACAGAGGCCGAGATTGATGCGCTGGAGGTTACAGCCACCCAGCGGTTCCATGACGCGCACTCGCTCTGGGCGGGAGAGATCTACGACCCGAATTTTGTCTGGCAGGCGAGCAGCGATACGGTTGCGGCGCTGAGCGAGGGGCTGCACTGGAGCGACAGACAGCTCGGTATCGGGCTGAGACGTTCGCTGATCCTGCCGGTGACCGATACCGAACCGGTGATTGAATCGCCGAACTTCATCGGTCGGGATATCAATCTGGCTTCCGGCGGCGATATCGGCCGCAACCGCCAGCCCTATGTGATCGACCCCGCGGCGGGGCTGACCGAGGAGGCATTGCAGGAACTGTGGAATGCTGCGCGGA
>JALSHL010000169.1 GCA_026982255.1 Paracoccaceae bacterium
GCGTGCCGCGAAGGCGTTGAGTTCGACCACCCGCTCGCGCTCGGGCTTTTTCAGGTTCGCAATGGCGTCGAGACGCTGCTTTTTCTTTTCCTGCACCTTCTCGCGCATCTTCTGTTTGCGCAGGGTGCGTAGATTAACCACTTTTGCCATGAAAAAAAACCTGCCACGCGGGGCGGCAGGTTTCAAGGGTTTTGCTTGTGACGTCCGGTTATTTCGGGCCGATCATGTCCTCGGGGCGGACCACGCGGTCGAAGGTCTCGCCATCCACGAGGCCGAGGGCGATGGCCTCTTCGCGCAGGGTCGTGCCGTTTTTATGCGCGGTTTTGGCAACCTTGGTGGCGTTGTCGTAGCCGATGGTCGGGGCCAGTGCCGTGACCAGCATCAGGCTTTCGCGCATCAGTTTGGCGATGCGTTCCTCGTTGGCCTCGATACCGTTCAGCATCCGTTCGGTGAAGCTGTCGGTGGCGTCGCCGAGCAACTGGATCGACTGCAACAGGTTGTAGGCCATCATCGGGTTATAGACGTTGAGTTCGAAGTGCCCCTGCGAGCCGGCGAAACCGATGGCGGCGTCGTTGCCCATGACGTGGATGGCAACCTGTGTCAGGGCCTCGGCCTGTGTCGGGTTGACCTTGCCGGGCATGATCGAGGAGCCCGGCTCGTTTTCCGGCAGGATCAGCTCGCCCAGACCGGAGCGCGGACCGGAGCCGAGGAAACGGATGTCGTTGGCGATTTTATAGGCGCTGCCGGCAACGGTTTTCAGGGCGCCGGACAGGAACACCATGGCGTCGTGGGCGGCCAGTGCCTCGAATTTGTTCGGGGCGGTGACGAAGGGCAGGCCGGTGATTTCGGCCATGTTGCCGGCGACCAGTTCACCCCAGCCTTTCGGGGTGTTGAGACCGGTGCCGACGGCGGTGCCGCCCTGCGCCAGTTCGTAGATGGCGGGCATGGCCTGTTCCACCCGCTTGATACCGTTGCGGATCTGCTGCGCGTAGCCGGAGAATTCCTGCCCCAGTGTCAGCGGCGTGGCGTCCTGCGTGTGGGTGCGGCCGATCTTGATGATGTCCTTGAAGGCTTCGGATTTGGCTTCCAGCCCTGCGGCGAGTTTTTCCAGACCGGGCAGCAGCACGTCGCGCACCGACATGGCCGTGGCGATGTGCATGGCGGTCGGGAAGGTGTCGTTGGAGCTTTGCCCCATGTTCACATGGTCGTTGGGGTGGACCGGATCCTTGGAGCCGATTTCGCCGCCGAGCAGTTCAATGGCGCGGTTGGCGATCACCTCGTTGGCGTTCATGTTGGACTGGGTGCCGGAGCCGGTCTGCCAGACGACCAGCGGGAAGTTGTCGTCGAATTCGCCCTCGATGACCTCGGAGGCGGCCTCGATGATCGCCTTGGCGCGGCGTTCGTCCAGACGGCCCAGTTCCAGATTGGCCTGTGCGCAGGCTTTCTTGATGACGCCGAGCGCGCGGACGATGGCGACGGGCTGTTTTTCCCAGCCGATGGGGAAGTTCATCAGTGAACGCTGGGTCTGTGCGCCCCAGTATTTGTCGGCGGGGACTTCGAGCGGGCCGAAGCTGTCGGTTTCGGTACGGGTTTCGGTCATGGCGGCATCTCCTGACGTTTGGAATCGCCTTCCTAATAGACCCGTTGGCGCGGCTTGCCAATGGGGGCAGGATCAATTGTATACAATGGTGGACCGCGTCAGGGTTTGCGGAACGCGTCGAGGCTGACGACCTCTCCGTCGCCTTGCGGCGGGGTTTCGTCCGGTTCCTCGTCCGGCAGATCGGCGCCGCCTTCGTCCTCGTAACTGTCGAAACGCAGGCCGAATTCGACCGAGGGGTCAACGAAGGTGGTGATGGCGTTGAAGGGGATGACCATCGGTTCCGGCGTGTCGTTGAAATTCAGCGTCACGGTGAAACGGTCGTCCATCACCGCAAGGTCGTCGAACCATTCCTGCATGACGATGGTGATTTCCTCGGGGTATTGTTCCTTGAGCCAGTCGGCCATGACGACGCCCGGATGGGTGGTGTCGAAGGTGATGAAGAAATGGTGCTTGCCCGGCAGCCCCTCGACCGCGACCTTTGCGAGGATATCCTTTACCAGCCCCTGCATGGCAAGGTGCATCATGTGGCCGTAGTCGATTGTGTCGGACATATTCCCCATCCCGTAGCTGTTTTCCGAATGATTAACAGATTTGTCGCGCGAGGGAAGAGGAAAGGTGCGTATTTGCGGGAGCTGGCCCCGAACAGTAAAAAGGGGCGCGTGCTGCGCCCCTTTCGCCGGTCTGCTCTAGAAATCGCCCTCGGAAGCGCGTTCCAGAATGTCGAGCATGATGTCCTTGACCTCCAGGGCCTCTTGCAGAAGGTCCGGCGGCAGGGTCTCGCCACCGTAGATCATCATGTCCATATCGAGGGTGTAGATCCAGAGTTGCCCCTCGTCATCCTCGACCAGCGAGACGCGGCAGGGAAGATAGGCGGCATAGGCGGGGTCGAATTCGACCATCTTGGCGGCCGTGAGAGGGTTGCAGTAGAGATAGATTTGCAGCTTGCGCCACGGCTCGCCGGTCATGATCTCGACCTGGTCACCAAGCGGGAGGTCGCCGACACCCCTGATATTGCGGTCGATGGCGACCTGGCGGATGGACTGGTCCACCTCCTCGAATGTCAGGCCTTCGGCAACCTTGGCACGCCAGACGGTGGCGGCGGCGGAATTTCCGGTCTCGATCAGGCGGTCGCCCATGGCCTTGTAGGTCTCGAAGGCCTTGTCGTCGAATCCGTCAAAGGCGGTTTTGTAGCGATACAGCTCCGGCCCGATCCAGACAGCCAGCGCAATGGCCGCGACGCCGAGCAGCGCCAGAATGTTGCGAATGAAACCCATGTGAAAATATCCTCCCGTTTTTCGTTCACATAAGGATAGCTGAATATGTGGAATAGGCAACAGGCTGCTCTCGGAGCGGATTTTGTGTAGGGGGAGGAGGAAAGTGCAGGCTTCTGTTGCCAGGTGCCTGCGAACCCCGCCGGCCTCTGCTAGGAGAACCGGACTTAGGTTTTCGAGTGTCTAGCTACTGCAATTAAGCAGCGATTGCCAGACGGCTCGGAGCACGATTGTCATTTGCAATTGTACTTTTTACGCCGATAACGGTGGCAGTCAGCCGGGTGAAAGCAAACATCTTTAGACGTCCGTCGATCCTGTTTCGGCCCCGCAATCCCCAAATGAAGGATATCTGGTGGAGCCGCCGGGTACCGCCCCCGGGTCCGATCCGCTTATTACATGCGCGTTTATCACCATAGTCCCCGAGGGGACGGGGTATATATAGGGTGTCGGATACGGCTTGGGAAGGGGTCACGACGCGGGTTTTATCAACTCGCGGAACAGTTTTTCGCGGATCGAGCGGGGGTAGTCGCTGAATCCGCGCGAGGTGATGACGAAGCCGAATTTGGTGATAACGAAGCGGCGGTAGAATTCGGTTATGCTCAGCCCCATGGTGTCGATGGCGAGGCCGTTGATCTCGATCCCCTGATCGGCGGCAGTCTGACTGGCCTTGCGGGTGCTGACGCCGGCGTTTTCCGCGCCGTCACCGGAGACGTCGATGACGCGGCGGGTGCAGTCGGGGACTTCGGCGAACAGGCTGGCGGAATGGGCGATGGCATCACCGACGGCGGTGTTGGAACGGCGCCAGGGGCGTTCCATATTGCGCACGCGGTCGGAAAAACGGCGCACCTCGTTGATCGAGAGCATGCGGCGCCACGGGATGGTGGTTTCGACTTCTCCGGCACCGGACCATTGCACCACCGTCAGGGCGACCTGGTTGAAGACCAGCGTGTCGGCAATGGCAGGGTCGAGCAGCGCATCGGCCAGCCCGTCCACCTGAAACCGGTATTCCGCGCCGTCGATGGAGCTGGAAACGTCGAAGGCCAGCACCAGCGCCAGCTTGCAGGCGAAGGCGGCGGAGGGGGCGAGCCAGGCGGCCAGCAGGGTTAGGAGCCGGACTTTCAGAGTATGGAACAGGGTCAAACCTTTCGCTAAAATGCCCGCCCCAGTATCGTGTATGCCGGTATTTTATCAAGGGGCGGGTTCCGGCGGGAATTAATCGGCCTGCCCCCTTGCATCGCAGCGCGATTCCACGTATTTCCCGTTTCGCACGGCACAGGGGTTTAGCTCAGTTGGTAGAGCATCGGTCTCCAAAACCGAGGGTCGTGGGTTCGAGTCCCTCAACCCCTGCCAGTGCTTCTCAGCTCTGCTGTTGTCGTATCCCTTTGTGCCTGATAGTTTGCCGCTGCAATTCCCGACAAGTGCGGAGGACCCTCTTTGAACGATGATATCCCCGCATGGTGCGCAGCCAACGAGCTTTACAATGCGCTGGAGCCGGAGGCGCGGGTTTTGTTGCGCATGGCTGTGGCGGAAGGGGCGTCGAAAGGCGATGTGCTGTTTCATCCGGGTGACGAGGTGCAGGGTTTCATCCTGTTGCTCTCGGGGCATGTGGGGGTCTATCTGACCGGTCAGGGCGGACGGGATATTCTGCTTTACGATATCAGGCGCGGCCAGACCTGCATCCAGACGACGCTCGGGCTGATGGGCGGGCACGCCTATTCCGCCGAGGCGGTATGCGAAAGCGATTGCACGCTGGCCCTGTTGCCGCGCAATGTGTTCGAGCGTCTGCTGGAAGGGTCGCCGGTATTCCGCACCTATGTTTTCAGCGCTTTTTCCGAGCGGATGCAGAATATGATGCGTCTGCTGGAACAGGTGGCGTTTGTGCGGATCGAGGCGCGGCTGGCTGCGGCATTGCTTGAGCGCGCGGACAGGGGCGGGCAGGTCCATGCCACCCATGCCGAGCTGGCCACGGTGATCGGTTCCGCCCGCGAGGTGGTTTCGCGCCGGTTGCTTGCGCTGGCCAAACGCGGGATCGTGACGCTGGATCGCGGGGTGGTGGGCATCGTTGCGCCGGAAATGTTGCGGGAAATTGCGGAAACTGTGTGACCAAGTCACTGACACGGGCGGTGTTCTGCCCTATATGGCGTCGCAGTATCCCTGCCGCTGCCGGTTTCCGGCGCGGCCCGCAACAAACAAACGAGGTTCACCATGTTCAAGAAAAATGTAGGAAACATCGACCGTATTATCCGCGCTCTGGTCGGCATTGCCGCTCTGGCCGCTTTTTTCATGGCGTCCACGACCGGTGTGCTGCACTGGGTGTTTTTGGTGGTCGGGGTGATCGGTATTGCGACCGCTTTGATGTCCTCCTGTCCGCTCTATTCCATTTTCGGCATCCGCACCTGTCCGGCGAAGGACTGAGCGGACAGCCATACAGGCGATTCCGCCGGCGGGCGCGTGGCAACACGCGTCCGTCTTTTGTTCTGGCGGGGCTAGCTGCCACTTGAATTCCCGTTCCGAACCCCGTATGTGGACCCTCAGCACAGCATGACGCATTTCAGGAGTCGTTAGATAATGGCCAAAGCCAACCCATTGCAGTTTGCACAGCAGGTGCGGGCCGAAGTGTCCAAAGTTGTCTGGCCGAACCGCCGCGAGACCGGACTGACCACCGCAATGGTGTTCGTCATGGTCACGCTGGCCGCGATTTTCTTTTTCATTGTCGACCAGATTATCCGTCTCGGTCTTGAAGGAATCCTTGCTCTAGCCTCTTGATTTCATTGGGGGCGCGGGGTATACGCGCGGTCTCCACCGAGGAAAGGGCGCGCTTCGATTCGTTTGCGCGCTCTGTTCTGTTCTGGAAGTGTGGCGTAAGTCACGGAAATATTGAATAAAACCGGCGCGATGCGTCGCGATAACCAAAGGTCGAGCAACATGGCATTACGCTGGTATTCGGTAAGCGTCCTCTCGAATTTCGAGAAAAAGATCGCAGAGTCGATCCGCGAAGCCGCAGCCCAGAACGGTCTGGAGGACGAGATCGTCGAGGTTATGGTCCCGACCGAAGAGGTTATCGAGGTCCGCAAGGGCAAAAAAGTGCAGGTCGAGAAACGTTTCATGCCGGGGTATATCCTCGTCAAGATGGAGATGACCGACCGCGCCTATCACCTGATCAACGACACCAACCGCGTCATGGGGTTTCTCGGACCGCAGGGCAAGCCCTCGCCGCTGCGTGACAAGGAAGTCGCCGCACTGCTGAACCAGGTCGAGGAGGGGCTGGAAAAACCGCGCACCCTTATCACCTTCGATATCGGCGAGACCGTGGATGTGACCGACGGCCCGTTCGAGGGGTTCTCGGGCATGGTCGAGGAAGTGGACAACGAGAACGAGCGCCTGAAGGTGACCGTCTCGATCTTTGGCCGGGCAACGCCGGTCGAACTGGAATTCATGCAGGTCAAGAAGCAGGCCTGAATGTGAGCTGTGGGAGGCGCGCCTACGGGTAGTGCCGCACCACTAAACCGAATGTCGCCCGACGGGCGGCGGTGAACGAAAAGGAGGCCACAATGGCCAAAAAAGTAGCTGGCACCATGAAGCTGCAGGTTCCTGCAGGCAAAGCCAATCCCTCGCCCCCCGTTGGTCCGGCCCTCGGTCAGCGCGGCATCAACATCATGGAATTCTGCAAGGCGTTCAACGCCAAGACGCAGGATCTGGAAGCCGGTGCCCCGTGCCCGACGATCATCACCTATTATGTTGACAAGTCCTTCACCATGGACATCAAGACGCCGCCGGCGTCCTACATGCTGAAGAAAGCGGCGAAGCTGAAATCCGCTGCCAACAATCCTGGCAAGGAAGTCGTCGGTTCTGTCACTGCCAAGCAGGTGCGTGAAATTGCCGAAGCCAAGATGAAAGATCTGAACGCGAACGATATCGAGGCCGCAATGCTGATCATTGCCGGTTCCGCCCGTTCCATGGGCATCGAGATTAAAGGGTAATCGTCATGGCTAAACACGGAAAACGCTATAACGCCGCGAAAGCCGCGTTCGAAGGCAAAGAGAATGTTTCGGTTGAAGAGGCTGTTGCGCTGGTGAAGTCCGCCGCCACGACCAAATTCGACGAGACCGTTGAAATCGCCATGAACCTGGGTGTCGATCCGCGCCACGCCGACCAGATGGTCCGCGGTGTCGTATCGCTGCCGTCGGGCACCGGTAAGTCCATGCGCGTTGCGGTATTCGCACGCGGCGACAAGGCGGACGAGGCGAAAGCCGCCGGTGCCGATATCGTGGGTGCCGAGGACCTGATGGAAAGCATCCAGGCCGGCAACCTCGATTTCGACCGTTGTATCGCCACGCCGGACATGATGCCGATCGTCGGCCGTCTGGGCAAGGTGCTTGGCCCGCGCAACCTGATGCCGAACCCGCGGGTCGGCACGGTGACGATGGATGTCAAGGCCGCGGTCGAGGCTGCCAAGGGTGGCGAAGTACAGTTCCGCGCCGAAAAGGCCGGTGTTGTGCACGCGGGTATCGGCAAGGCCTCGTTCGACGAGGGTGCGCTGGTGGCCAACGTCAAGGCATTCGTCGACGCGGTCAACAAGGCCAAGCCGTCGGGGGCCAAGGGCGCCTATATCAAGAAAATCGCGCTGACCTCTACTATGGGGCCTGGCGTATCGGTGGACATCGCCAGCGCGACGGCCGCCGAATAAGGAATTCCCCCGGCCAGCGGTCGGGGGATGTTTCGGACCTGCGGTGCAAGCCTACGGTCCATCTGTCCAAGACGGTGGGTGGTCGCAAGATCATAAATCCTGCCCGAGATAGGGAAACGATCGAGATCAGCAAGAGGTCCACAGACCTCGGGCGGATTTTGGCGGGAACCTGGACAAGACCCGAGACGTTGCGGCGCAAGTCGCGGCGAATATGAGCCGGAGGGGGCGACCCTTCCATAAACTGGAGCAATATTGTGAATAGAGCCGAAAAAGAAGCAGTGGTCGCTGAACTCGACCAGATCTTCACGGACTCTGGTGTCGTCGTGGTTGCACACTACGAAGGCCTCACAGTTGCAGAGATGTCGGACCTCCGCCATCGCGTAAGCGATGCAGGCGGGTCGGTCCGTGTTGCCAAAAACAAGCTCGCCAAAATCGCCCTCAAGGGCAAGTCCACCGAAGCTATGGGTGACTTGCTTACAGGGATGACAGTCTTCGCCTATTCCGAGGACCCTGTTTCCGCTGCGAAAGCCGTGGAAGCCTATGCCAAGGACAACGACAAGCTCGTTGTTCTCGGGGGTGCTATGGGCGACGATCTTCTTGACCCGGCCGGCGTCAAGGCAGTGGCAGCCATGCCGTCGCGCGAGGAGCTTATTGCTTCGATCGCGGCGTGTCTGGGTGCACCTGCTTCGAACATCGCCGGAGCGATTGGCGCGCCTGCCTCGAATATTGCGTCGATTCTTTCGACCATCGAGGAAAAAGCGGCATAAGTCTGAATGCAATTGTAGGGCCGGATAGTTGGTAACGAAAACCACACCGGAACACATCGAAACTGAAACGGAAAAGTAAAATGGCTGATCTGAAAAAACTGGCTGAAGAGATTGTTGGTCTGACCCTTCTCGAAGCTGCTGAACTGAAAAACATCCTCAAAGACGAGTATGGCATCGAGCCGGCTGCCGGCGGTGCTGTCGTCATGGCTGGCGGTGCTGGCGGCGACGCTGGCGGTGCTGCCGAGGAAAAAGACGAATTCGACGTAATCCTTGTTTCCGCCGGCGACAAGAAAATCGGCGTCATCAAGGAAGTCCGCGCCATCACCGGCCTGGGCCTGAAAGAAGCCAAGGACCTCGTGGACGCAGGCGGCAAAGCCGTCAAAGAAGGCGCTCCGAAGGCCGAAGCCGAAGAAATCAAAGCGAAACTGGAAGCCGCTGGCGCAACTGTCGAGCTGAAATAATCTGTCGCAGCGCAAGCTGCACGGGTAGAAAAAGGCTGGATCCGTCGCTTGTTGACGGGTCCGGCTGTTTGCGTCTCTCAAGGTATCCAACGGGTATCTTGAAAGGTGCAGACCCTCCGGACGCGGGACCTGGGAATCCCGCAAGAATTGGTTGGTTGTCACCGCAAGGCTTCAGGCAGGCGTTCCCAGTCGTCTGCCGGGCGTTGAAAACAGGTAAGAAAAAGCATGGCTAAGACGTATTCCGGTCACAAGCGTATCCGCAAATATTATGGTAAAATCCGCGAAGTTGCGGAAATGCCGAACCTGATTCAGGTCCAGAAAAGCTCCTACGAGCTGTTTCTGAATTCGGGTGATCAGGACACACCGCAGGATGGCGAAGGCATCAACGCGGTTTTCCAGTCGGTATTTCCGATCAAGGATTTCAACGAAACTTCGGTTCTCGAATATGTGAAATACGAGCTTGAGCCGCCGAAATACGACGTCGAGGAGTGCATGCAGCGCGACATGACCTATGGCGCGCCGCTGAAGGTGACCCTGCGTCTGATCGTGTTCGATGTCGACGAGGACACCGGCGCGCGCTCGGTCAAGGATATCAAGGAGCAGGACGTGTTCATGGGCGAAATGCCCCTGATGACCCCGAACGGCACCTTTGTCGTCAACGGCACCGAGCGGGTGATCGTTTCCCAGATGCACCGCTCGCCGGGCGTGTTTTTCGACCACGACAAGGGCAAGACCCATTCGTCGGGCAAGCTGCTGTTCACCTCGCGTATCATTCCCTATCGCGGGTCGTGGCTGGACTTCGAATTCGACGCCAAGGATATCGTTTACGCCCGTATCGACCGTCGCCGCAAACTGCCGGTAACGACGCTGTTGTATGCGCTGGGGCTGGATCAGGAAGGCATCATGGATGCCTATTACGATACGGTCGTCTACAAGCAGAACAAAAAGAAAAAAGGCTGGACCACGCCGTTCTTCCCGGAGCGTATCCGTGGCACCAAGCCGGCCTTCGACATTGTCGATGCGAAATCCGGTGAAGTGATTGCCGAAGCGGGCAAGAAAGTCACGCCGCGCACGGTGAAAAAGCTGATCGACGAGGGCGAGGTGAAAAACATTCTCGTGCCGTTCGACCAGATCGTCGGCCGATTTGCCGCGAAAGACATCATCAACGAGGAAACCGGCGAGATCTGGGTCGAGGCCGGTGACGAGTTGACATGGGAAATCGATCCCAAGACCGGCGATGTGGTTGGCGGGACGTTGAAAACCCTGCTCGACAACGGTGTAACCAGCATCCCGACGCTGGATATCGACAATGTCAATGTCGGCCCCTACATCCGCAACACCATGGCGATCGACAAGAACATGAACCGCGATACCGCGCTCATGGACATCTATCGCGT
Organism: Paracoccaceae bacterium; assembly: GCA_026982255.1. Classification (GTDB taxonomy): domain Bacteria; phylum Pseudomonadota; class Alphaproteobacteria; order Rhodobacterales; family Rhodobacteraceae; genus NORP23. The sequence continues at coordinate 10,184 of JALSHL010000169.1, forward strand.
CATGCGCCCGGGCGAGCCGCCCACCGTCGAGGCCTCGGCGGCGATGTTCGATTCCATGTTCTTCAATTCCGAGCGCTACGACCTGTCGGCCGTGGGCCGCGTGAAGATGAACATGCGTCTCGATCTGGATGCGCCGGACACCCTGCGTATCCTGCGCAAGGAAGACATTATTGCGGTTGTGAAGGCTCTGGTGGAGTTGCGCGACGGCAAGGGGGCCGTGGACGATATCGACCATCTCGGCAACCGTCGTGTGCGCTCGGTCGGCGAACTGATGGAAAACCAGTATCGCGTTGGCCTGCTGCGTATGGAGCGTGCCATCAAGGAGCGTATGTCCAGCGTCGAGATCGACACGATCATGCCGCAGGACCTGATCAATGCGAAACCGGCGGCGGCTGCGGTGCGGGAATTCTTCGGCTCCAGCCAGCTGTCGCAGTTCATGGACCAGACCAACCCGCTGTCGGAAGTGACGCACAAACGCCGCTTGTCGGCGCTCGGGCCGGGTGGCCTGACGCGCGAGCGGGCCGGGTTCGAGGTGCGCGACGTGCATCCGACCCACTATGGCCGCATGTGTCCGATCGAAACGCCGGAGGGGCCGAACATCGGCCTGATCAACTCTCTGGCGACATTCGCGCGGGTGAACCGTTACGGTTTCATCGAAACGCCCTATCGCAAGGTTGTGGACGGCACGGTGACCGACGAGGTTGTCTATATGTCCGCCACCGAGGAAATGCGCCATACGGTTGCGCAGGCGAATGCCGAGCTGGACGAGAACGGCCGTTTCGTCAACGACATGGTTTCGACCCGCAAAGCGGGTGATTACATGCTCAACCCCATCGAGAACGTGGACCTGATCGACGTGTCGCCGAAACAGCTGGTTTCGGTTGCGGCCTCGCTGATCCCGTTCCTTGAAAACGACGACGCCAACCGCGCCTTGATGGGATCGAACATGATGCGTCAGGCGGTGCCGCTGGTGAAAGCCGAAGCGCCGTTCGTCGGCACGGGAATCGAGGAAATCGTTGCCCGCGACTCCGGCGCCGCGATCACCGCCTTCCGTGGCGGTATCGTCGATCAGGTGGACGCGATGCGTATCGTTATCCGTGCGACCGAGGATCTGGAGCCGGGCGATCCGGGTGTGGATATCTATCGTCTGCGCAAGTTCCAGCGTTCGAACCAGAACACCTGCATCAACCAGCGTCCGCTGGTGAAAGTGGGCGACCGTGTCAAGAAGGGCGAGGTTGTGGCCGACGGTCCGTCGACAGATCTCGGTGAACTGGCGCTCGGTAAAAACGTGCTGGTCGCGTTCATGCCGTGGAACGGTTACAACTACGAGGACTCGATCCTGATTTCCGAGCGTATCGTCAAGGACGACGTGTTCACCTCGATCCATATCGAGGAGTTCGAGGTCGCCGCGCGTGATACGAAGCTCGGGCCCGAGGAAATCACCCGCGATATTCCGAACGTCGGCGAGGAGGCCCTGCGCAACCTCGACGAGGCCGGTATCGTCTATATCGGGGCCGAGGTTGGTCCGGGCGACATTCTGGTCGGCAAAATCACCCCGAAAGGCGAAAGCCCGATGACGCCGGAGGAGAAACTCCTGCGCGCCATCTTCGGCGAGAAAGCCTCGGACGTGCGCGATACCTCGCTGCGTCTGAAACCGGGCGATTTCGGCACGGTGGTCGAGGTGCGTGTTTTCAACCGCCACGGCGTGGAAAAAGACGAACGCGCCTTGCAGATCGAGCGCGAGGAAGTCGAGCGCCTGAGCCGCGACCGCGACGACGAGATGGCGATCTATGACCGCAACATCTATTCCCGTCTGAAAACGCTGATCCTCGGCAAGAAGGCTGTCAAAGGCCCGAAAGGTGTCAAGGCCGGTTCCAAGATCACCGAGGAGCTGCTCGAAGGTCTGAGCCGTGGCCAGTGGTGGCAACTGGCGCTGGAAGACGACAAGGATGCGGCCGAGGTCGAAGCCCTCAACAAGCAGTATGAAGCGCAGAAAAAGGCGCTGAACGACCGCTTCGAGGACAAGGTGGAGAAAATCCGCCGTGGCGACGACATGATGCCGGGCGTGATGAAAATGGTCAAAGTCTTCATCGCGGTCAAGCGCAAGCTGCAGCCGGGCGACAAGATGGCCGGTCGTCACGGGAACAAGGGTGTTATTTCCCGCGTGGTTCCCGAAGAGGACATGCCGTTCCTCGAGGATGGCACGCCGGTCGATTTCTGCCTCAACCCGCTGGGTGTGCCGTCGCGTATGAACGTCGGGCAGATTCTGGAAACGCATATGGGCTGGGCCGCGCGCGGTCTGGGCAAATCCATTGACGAGGCGTTGAAAGAATACCGCCGTTCCGGCGATATGACTCCCGTGCAGGATGCCATGAAAGTGGCCTACGGCGAGGAAGTCTATAACGACGCCATCGTGAAAATGTCGCAGGAAGAACTGGTCGAGGCGGCCAGCAATGTCACCAATGGCGTACCGATTGCGACGCCGGTATTCGACGGTGCGAAAGAGGCGGACGTCAATGATGCCCTGACCCGCGCCGGTCTGGATACCTCCGGTCAGGTTGACCTTTATGACGGACGCACCGGCGAGAAATTCGCCCGCCCCGTTACGGTCGGTATGAAGTATGTCCTGAAACTGCACCACCTCGTGGACGAGAAAATCCACGCGCGTTCGACCGGGCCTTACAGCCTTGTCACACAGCAGCCGCTCGGTGGTAAAGCGCAGTTCGGCGGGCAGCGTTTCGGGGAGATGGAGGTCTGGGCGCTCGAAGCCTATGGCGCTGCATACACCCTGCAGGAAATGCTGACCGTCAAGTCGGACGATGTTGCGGGCCGCACCAAGGTCTACGAAAGCATCGTCAAGGGCGAGGACAATTTCGAGGCCGGCGTGCCGGAATCGTTCAACGTATTGGTCAAGGAAATCCGCTCTCTCGGTATGAATATCGAGCTGCTGGATTCGGAGACGGAGTAGGGGCGTTCCGCGCCCTTACCTGAAACAACGAGATTGAGGATCATAAAATGAACCAGGAAATCACGAACCCGTTTAATCCGGTCCAGCCGCTGAAGACGTTCGACGAAATCAAAATCTCTCTGGCGTCGCCTGAGCGGATCCTGTCGTGGTCGTTCGGCGAAATCAAGAAGCCGGAAACCATCAACTACCGCACGTTCAAGCCGGAACGTGACGGACTGTTCTGCGCCCGTATCTTTGGCCCGATCAAGGATTACGAATGTCTGTGCGGCAAATACAAACGCATGAAGTATCGCGGCGTGACCTGCGAGAAATGCGGTGTCGAGGTAACCTTGCAGAAGGTGCGCCGCGAGCGTATGGGCCACATTGATCTGGCCGCGCCCGTTGCCCACATCTGGTTCCTGAAATCGCTGCCGTCCCGTATCGGCCTGATGCTGGACATGACGTTGCGCGATCTGGAACGCATCCTGTATTTCGAACAGTATGTGGTGATCGAGCCGGGTCTGACCGACCTCAACGCCGGTCAGCTGATGACGGAAGAAGAATATCTGGATGCGCAGGACCAGTATGGCGATGACGCTTTCACCGCCGGTATCGGTGCGGAAGCGATCCGCGAAATGCTGGCCGCGATCGATCTGGATGCCGAAGCCGAGCAGCTGCGCGCCGATCTGGCCGAAGCTACCGGCGAGTTGAAACCGAAGAAGATCATCAAACGGCTGAAACTGGTCGAGAACTTCCGCAAGTCGGGCAACCGCCCCGAGTGGATGATCCTGACCGTGATCCCCGTGATCCCGCCGGAGCTGCGCCCGCTGGTGCCGCTGGACGGTGGCCGTTTCGCGACTTCGGACCTCAACGATCTGTATCGCCGGGTGATCAACCGTAACAACCGTTTGAAACGTCTGATCGAGCTGCGCGCGCCGGATATCATCATCCGGAACGAGAAACGCATGTTGCAGGAATCGGTCGATGCGCTGTTCGATAACGGCCGCCGTGGCCGTGTGATTACAGGGGCCAACAAACGCCCGCTGAAATCGCTGTCGGATATGCTTAAGGGTAAACAGGGCCGTTTCCGCCAGAACCTTTTGGGTAAGCGCGTCGACTTCTCGGGCCGTTCGGTGATTGTGACCGGACCGGAGTTGAAACTGCACCAGTGTGGCTTGCCGAAAAAGATGGCGCTGGAACTGTTCAAGCCGTTTATCTATTCGCGCCTTGAGGCGAAGGGGCTGTCCTCGACCGTCAAACAGGCGAAAAAGCTGGTTGAAAAGGAACGCCCCGAGGTCTGGGATATCCTTGACGAGGTAATCCGCGAGCATCCGGTGATGCTGAACCGCGCGCCGACCCTGCACCGTCTGGGCATCCAGGCGTTCGAACCGGTTCTGATCGAAGGCAAGGCCATCCAACTGCACCCGCTGGTCTGTTCCGCGTTCAACGCCGACTTCGACGGCGATCAGATGGCCGTTCACGTTCCGCTGAGCCTCGAGGCTCAGCTGGAAACCCGCGTGCTGATGATGTCGACGAACAACGTTCTGTCGCCCTCTAACGGTAAACCGATTATCGTTCCGTCGCAGGATATGATCCTCGGGCTTTACTACATCACGCTGGAACGCAAGGGCCAGAAGGGGGAGGGGATGTCGTTCGCCTCGCTCGAGGAAGTCGAACATGCGCTTAATGCCGGTATCGTGCATCTGCACTCCCGCATTACCGCGCGGGTGGAGCAGATCGACGAGGAAGGCAATACCTATTGGGAACGTGTGGAAACCACTCCGGGCCGTCTGCGTCTGGGGGCTTTGATGCCGAAAAACCACAAGGCGCCGTTCTCGCTGGTCAACCGTCTGTTGCGCAAGAAGGAAGTGGGCGAGGTCATTGACACCGTTTACCGCCACTGCGGGCAGAAAGAGTCGGTTATCTTCTGTGACCAGATCATGACGCTGGGTTTCCGCGAAGCCTTCCGCGCCGGTATCTCGTTCGGCAAGGACGACATGGTTATCCCTGACAACAAGTGGGACATCGTCAATGCAACGCGCGAGCAGGCCAAGGAATTCGAACAGCAGTATATGGACGGCCTGATTACGCAGGGCGAGAAATACAACAAGGTTGTCGATGCCTGGTCCAAATGTTCCGACAAGGTTGCCGATGCCATGATGGGCGAAATTTCCAGAATGCGCGTCGATGACGCGGGGGCGGAAATGGAGCCGAACTCGGTCTATATGATGTCGCATTCCGGTGCGCGTGGTTCGCCGGCGCAGATGAAACAGCTCGGCGGGATGCGCGGTCTGATGGCCAAGCCGTCCGGCGAGATTATCGAGACGCCGATTGTCTCGAACTTCAAAGAGGGCCTGACGGTTCTGGAATACTTCAACTCCACCCACGGGGCGCGCAAGGGCCTTGCGGATACGGCGTTGAAAACCGCGAACTCCGGTTATCTGACCCGTCGTCTGGTGGATGTGGCGCAGGATTGTATCGTCAAGGAAGACGATTGCGGCACCGAGCGTTCGATCACCGCACGCGCGGCGGTCAGTGACGGCGAAATCATCTCGTCGCTGTCCGAGCGTATTCTTGGCCGCACGGCGGCCGAGGATGTTCTGGATCCGGCCACCGGCGAGATTATCGTGCGCCGTGACGAGTTGATGGACGAGCGCGCTGCCGAGGCGGTCGAGGCCGCCGGTGTGCAGTCGATGCTGATCCGCAGCCCGCTGACCTGCGAGGCCGAGGATGGCATCTGTGCCGCCTGTTACGGTCGCGATCTGGCCCGTGGCACCAAGGTGAACCCGGGCGAAGCTGTGGGGATCATCGCCGCGCAGTCGATCGGCGAGCCGGGCACGCAGCTGACCATGCGGACCTTCCACATCGGCGGGATCGCACAGGGTGGGCAGCAGTCCTTTGTCGAGGCAAACGCCGAAGGCAAGATTGTGTTCCGTAATGCCAACGTCATCGTCAACGCCGACAAGGAGCAGGTGGTGATGGGCCGCAACATGGAACTGGCCATCGTCGACGATAACGGCGTCGAGCGGGCAGTGCACAAGCTGACCTATGGCACCAAGGTTCTGGTCAAGGACGGCCAGAAGGTTGCGCGCGGCGACAAGCTGTTCGAATGGGATCCCTATGCTCTGCCGATTATTGCCGAGAAAGACGGTGTGGCGAAATTCGTCGACCTGACAGCCGGTGTTTCGGTGCGCGAGGAAACCGACGAGGCGACAGGCATGTCCCAGCGCATCGTTATGGACTGGCGCACGGCTCCGAAAGGCAACGACCTGAAGCCGGAAATCATCGTGATGGATCCGGCCACGGGCGAACCGGTGCGGCTGGACAACGGCAACCCCGAGGTCCACACCATGTCTGTTGACGCCATTCTGTCCGTCGAGGACGGGCAGGAGGTCAAAGCCGGTGACGTTCTGGCACGTATCCCGCGCGAGGGCACCAAGACCAAGGACATCACCGGTGGTCTGCCGCGTGTGGCCGAGCTGTTCGAGGCACGTCGCCCCAAAGACCACGCGATCATCGCGGAAATCGACGGGATCGTGCGCTTTGGCAAGGACTACAAGAACAAGCGCCGCGTTACCATCGAGCCGGTGGATGAATCGCTGGAGCCGGTCGAGTATATGGTGCCGAAGGGCAAGCATATTCCGGTTCAGGAAGGCGATATGATCCAGAAGGGTGAATACCTGATGGACGGCAATCCGGCCCCGCACGACATTCTGCACGTCATGGGGGTCGAGGCGCTGGCCGACTATATGATCGACGAGGTTCAGGCCGTGTATCGTTTGCAGGGTGTGAAAATCAACGACAAGCACATCGAGGTGATTGTGCGCCAGATGCTCCAGAAATGGGAGATTTCGTCGTCGGGCGGCACCACGTTGCTCAAGGGCGAACACGTTGATTTTGCCGAGTTCAAGGAAGCCAACGAGGAGGCGATCGAAGCCGGTCGCGAGCCGGCAACAGGTGCGCCGATCCTGCTCGGGATCACCAAGGCCAGCCTGCAGACGCGCTCGTTCATCTCGGCGGCGTCCTTCCAGGAAACCACCCGGGTTCTGACGGAGGCTTCGACGCAGGGCAAGCGCGACAAGCTGATCGGTCTGAAGGAAAACGTGATCGTTGGCCGTCTGATTCCGGCCGGCACAGGTTCCGCCACGCACGAGATCAAACGGGTAGCTGCCCGCCGCGACGCGAAAATCATCGCCGAGCGTCAGGCCGAGGCCGAAAAGATGGCGATCGAGGCGCAGGTCGACGAAGGCGAGCAGCCCTCGGACGAAGGCTTCGCCAACTTCGACTAGGTTGTCGCGGAAACGAATTGAAGGCCCTGCCGGAAACGGCGGGGCCTTTTTTTACGGGAAAAACCGGCCAGAAAGTGCCCGATGGTGTGCGAAACAGGGGGCGGCGTTCGGAACGGCCCTTCGTTGCGGGCCGGAGAAATCAGGGTAATGGCGGGGTCAAGGGACATGG
>JALSHL010000170.1 GCA_026982255.1 Paracoccaceae bacterium
TCCCCTTCCCGGTTTGCACCAGTGGGATTTGATGTCCTGCTCGCCACATACAGTCGCGGGGGCGGCTGCGGCATCGGAACCCCTGTTGGGTAGTCCCTGTCCGCATTCCCGTTTCATCCCCGAACGCTCTGGCGATCATGCGGGGAACCATACGGGTCCAGCTTTCGGGGTTCACAGGGGGCGAGTCAAGAATTTTCGCGGTTACAGGCTTGTTATCCACGCGGAATGGACGAAAGATGGCGAAAAAACAAACGAACGGGGGAAGAATGGACAAGATGGCAATGCCGCCGGTTTTTGACGGCCACAACGATGTGCTCTGGCAGCAATACGATCGCGGCAAGGCAGAGCGGGCGCGGTTTGCAAGCGGCAACAACACGCATATCGATGTGCCCAAGGCCGAAAAAGGCGGTTTCGGCGGCGGTTTTTTCGCGATCTGGGTGCCGTCGGATATCGATGGCGACAGTATTACAGCGGAAATGCAGGCGGACAGCTATGACCTGCCGCTGCCGCCAGCGATTGCACAGGACGAGGCCTTGCAGGCCACGCTGGCACAGGCGGCGATACTGGCCCGGCTGGAGGCGGACGGGGCCTTGCGGATATGCACCTCGACCGCCGAAATCCGTGCCTGTCTGGACAACGGCACAATGGCCGCGATCATGCATATCGAGGGGGCGGAAGCGATCGATACCGACTTTGATACACTGGAGGTGCTGTATCGGGCCGGATTGCGATCGCTCGGGCCGGTCTGGAGCCGACCGACGGTGTTTGCCGAAGGGGTGCCGTTCCGGTTTCCTTCCGACGGGGATATCGGGGGCGGGTTGACCGGTGCGGGCAAGGATCTGGTGCGGGAATGCAACCGGCTGGGGATTATGCTGGACGTGTCGCATCTGAACATGGCGGGTTTTTACGATCTGGCAGAAATCACCGACGCGCCGGTGGTGGCGACCCATTCCAATGCCTATGCGATCTGTCCGCACGCGCGAAACCTGACCGATGACCAGCTGGCGGTGATCCGCGAGAGCGGCGGGGTTGTCGGGCTGAACTTCGCCACGGCATTTCTGCGACCGGACGGGAAGATGATTGCCGACACGGGGCTGGATGTGATGTTGCGGCATCTGGATCATCTGCTGGAACATCTGGGCGAGGACGGGGTCGCGCTCGGCTCCGATTTCGACGGGGCACAAGTGCCGGAAGCGATTGGCGACAGTTCGGGCCTGGGGGCCTTGCGGGCGGCGATGCGGGACCATGGCTATGACGCGGCCCTGATGGCGAAGATCTGCAACGGCAACTGGCTGCGGGTGCTGGCGCGGACGTGGCGGGAATAGCCGCCACACCCCGCCATGCCCCGTCGCCACATGACGGAAACCGCCAGCGCTCAGTCCAGCAGGGCCTTTTTACGGCGGGCGTATTCCTCGTCGTCGATTTCGCCACGGGCAAAACGGGCATCGAGCAGGTCGAGGGCCGCGTTGATACGGTTGCTGCGGTTCACAGGGCCGATAACCCCGAAAAGACGCAGGAACAGGGCGATAACACCGGCGACCAGCGCCAGAACAAGCACCATCATCACCGGACCGAGAAACCAGCCGCCCCAGCCCATGTGATCGCCGTAATACGCGCCGTTGAGATCGGCAAAAGCCGGAGACGCCGCCAGTGCGGCACCGGTGGTTGCAAGTATGAAACGCAGGGGTCTAGTCATGGTCTTCTCCGCTGTCGGGGGCATCGTCATGGTCTGCATCGGCTTCGTCATCCTCGTGTTCCTCGCTGGCGCCGTGCATTACATCGAGGATATATTCGGGAATATCATCCATGGAGAAGCGCGCCTGCTCTTCGGGGTCGTGGGCAAAGGCAATGATGGCAGCAAGCTCGGGGCCGGTCAACTCGATCTGGCCGCCGAGTTCCTCTTCCTGCATATAGATCATGGCGCCGGCACCGCGCCACATGCGGGCGGCGAATTCGAACGGGTTCATCGGGCCGGTGTCCTTGTCGAAGTCCAGCACGGGTGCATCCTCGCCGCCGATGCCGTTGACCGAGTGGCAGACGACACAGCCTTTCGAGGCAAACAGGGTGCGGCCGAGGGCGGCATCGAAATCCGGCATCAACAGTTCCGTACCGCCGCTCGCCGCGTTGCCAAGAGCGCCGGCAAGCAACAGGGCCGTTGCGGGAATAATCTGTCTAGGCATGGTATTCTCCAGTTCCGGTTGTATTGGCTGTCTTGTCCAGACCACCAATCCACGATCGTTTTAATGATATGGGTCAAAGGTTCGCACGAATTTACAAGGAAACGCGTCACATATTCGTGAGTGTCACACGAATATGTGAATTTTGTTATTGTTCGTTTTATGTCGGAAAATAGGCTGCGCGGATTTATGGCTGGCGAAGGGCGCGGCGGGATTCTATGTTCCGGTGACATCTGACCGGAGAAAATACATGCCCTTTACCCTTTGCACATGGAATATCAACTCGGTCCGGCTCCGCGAGCCGCTGGTGCTGAAGCTGCTGGAGGAGGAGGCGCCGGATGTGTTGTGCCTGCAGGAATGCAAATCCCCTGTGGACAAGATCCCGACGGAGAATTTCGCGGCGCTGGGTTATGACCTGATCGCGCGCGGGCAGAAGGGCTACAACGGGGTCGCCATTCTGTCACGGCTGCCGATGGAGGACGTCGGGCATCGGGATTTCTGCGGCAGGGGCGATGCGCGCCATGTG
>JALSHL010000171.1 GCA_026982255.1 Paracoccaceae bacterium
GTTGCAGGCGATTGTCGAGGAGGCTCCGGTCGAGGAAACCCCGACCGCCCCCGAAGCGGCCGAAGAGCCGAAAAAACCCGGCCTGGTCGGGCGGCTGCTGAAACGCGACTCCGGCCCGAAACGGGTTCTGGACGACGCGATGCTGGAAAGCCTCGAGGAACTGCTGATCTCCGCCGATATGGGCGTTGAAACCGCGCTCAAGGTCGCCGCGAACATGGCCGAAGGGCGATTTGGTAAAAAACTCGGCGTCGAGGAAATCAAGGATCTGCTGGCCAGGGAAATCACCGACATTCTGGAACCGGTCGCCCGCCCGATGCCGCTTTACCCGAAAAAACCGCAGGTGGTGCTGGTGGTCGGTGTCAACGGCTCCGGCAAGACCACGACCATCGGCAAGCTGGCGAGCCAGTTCAAGGCCGCCGGAAAATCCGTGGTGATCGCGGCCGGTGATACCTTCCGCGCCGCTGCGGTGGAACAGTTGCAGGTCTGGGGCGAGCGCGCCGGCGTGCCGGTCCTGACTGCGCCTGAAGGCTCCGACCCCGCCAGCCTTGCCTACGAGGCGATGGAGAAATCCGAGGCCGACGGCGCCGACCTGCTGCTGATCGACACGGCGGGACGCCTGCAAAACCGTTCCGACCTGATGGAGGAACTGGCGAAAATCGTTCGCGTGATCCGCAAGAAAGACCCCGACGCGCCGCATAACACCTTGCTGGTGCTGGATGCGACCACGGGACAGAACGCGCTCAATCAGGTAAAGGTGTTTACCGAGATCGCCGATGTTTCCGGTCTGGTGATGACAAAACTCGACGGCACGGCCAAGGGCGGCGTGCTGGTGGCGCTGGCCGACAAAACCGGCCTGCCGATCCACGCCATCGGCGTAGGCGAGAGCATTGACGACCTGCAACCCTTCGACCCCGAAGAATTCGCCCGTGCCCTGACGGGGGCCACCTTGTGAGCGATTTCATCGTCTCCGTCGAGGGGACGGAGCTGGGCACCTTTCTGGCCATGATACTGGCGCTGACCTCGGCGGTCGCGCATGCGGTTTTCGGGGCCTTGCAAAAGGGGCGCTATGATCCGTGGCTGATGCGCGGCGCGATCGATATTTTCTATTTCCTGATCGCCCTGCCGATTGCCCTGTTCGTTTTCCCTTTGCCCGACGCGGGCGGCTGGCTGCTGTTGGCTGGAGTCTGGGTGATCCACGTCGCTTATAAATATTTCATGGCGCAAAGCTATGTGCGGGCCGCCTATACCGTGGTCTATCCGGTGGTGCGCGGCACCGGCCCACTGGTCACGGTGATCGCCGCCGGTTTTGTGTTTGGAGAGACCTTCACCGCGACCCAGTGGTTCGGTGTTCTGCTGCTGTCGGGCGGTATATTCTCGCTGGCGGGGTGGAACCTGCAAAAAACCAGGGTCGGGCGCAACGTGTTGCGCGATGCGCTGGGGTTTGCCTTTCTGACCGGTATCATCGTGGCAATCTATACGGTTTATGACGCCTATGGCATGCGTTCGACTCCCAACCCGTTTACCTTTCTGTTCTGGTTTTTCGTGGTCGATGGCTGGACCTTCCCGATCATCGGCTATCTGCGTTGGCGCCGGATGGAAAACCCGCCCGCACCGGGACCGTTGCTGGCGCGCGGTTTCATCGGCGCGCTTATCGCTTTCGTCAGTTTCGGCGCGGTAATGCTGGCCACGCGCCTCGACAAAGTGGGCGAGGCCGCTGTTCTGCGAGAGACCTCCACTGTTTTTGCCGCCCTGATCGGTTGGCTCTTCCTGAAGGAAACCGTCGGGCCGGTGCGCGCCCTGTTAATGGCCGTTATCGCACTGGGTGCGGTAGTGGTGGAATTCGGCGGATAGACACGTTAAGAGGATTTTATGGAAAAGAAAGCCCCCCACCCGCTGTTGAAACTGGTCCTTGAACTGGGTCCGATTATGGTCTTTTTCCTCGCCTACCGCTGGGCCAATGTGCCCGAAGGCTCAAGCGACGAGGAACGGCAACTGATCCAGTTGCTGTTCGCGACCAAGATATTCATCCCCGTCACTCTTGGCGCGTTGTTCGTCGGCTGGTTGTTAACACGGGCCATCCCGCGTATGCCGCTGTTCTCTGCGGTGATTGTTGTGGTTATGGGCGGGCTGACGCTCTGGCTGAAAGACGACACTTTCGTCAAGATGAAACCGACGATCCTATATGTCCTGTTTGCCGCGATCCTCGGCTTCGGTCTGACGCGCGGCAAAAGCTACCTGCAATATGTGATGGAGGATTCCATGCCTCTGAAACCCGAGGGATGGATCATCTTCACCCGCCGTTTCGCGCTATTCTTCCTTGCATTGGCGATATCGAACGAGGTCGTCTGGCGCATTTTCGACACCGATACATGGGTGAATTTCAAAACCTTTGCCCTGCCGATAGCCACCTTCGGATTCTTTTTCAGCCAGATGGGGATGTTCGCAAGATACGCGATTGTGGAAGACGAGGATTAACGCGGTTTCAGGCGCTCGATAGCCCGGATCAAGGACTCGGGGAGGGTCATATCGGCCCCTTCCGGCGCCCCGTCCATCGCACTCTCGACGTCCTTTTTCAGGATACCGATGGTATTGTCCGGCCTGAATCCGTCGCGGGCAAACTCGATATTGTCAAAATGGCTCCCGAACCACGTTTGCCCCGAACTGGTGTGCATCAGCGCCAGCAGGCGGTGTTCGTCGATCCCGAGCGTATCGGCCCACTCCAGCGCCAGACGGGTGGCAGCGGTGGAACTGGCCGCGACAAGGTTGTTCAGCACCTTCGCCGCCATGCCGGCACCGAAACCGCCCATATGATGGAAATGCGCGCCCATGGCATCGAGTTGCGGCTGGATGGCCGCAATGTCGTCTACCTCCCCGCCCAGCATAAACGACAGGCGTTTTTCTTTCGCGGCAATGGCCGCGCCGGACATGGGCGCATCGATCAGCGCAATCCGTTCCGGAATACGCGCCCGCAGCGCCCGCACATATTTTGGCGACAGGGTGGAACTGATGACAATACGAGAGAGCTGCGGCGCGGCACGGACCAGCGCCTGACCGGTGAACAGAACTTCATCGGTTTGCGCGATGTCGCGCACGACAGTGATCAATACGGTCAGATCCTCGGCAAATACGTCGGGCGAGGCTGCCATGTAACGGGCAAACGGGCCATAGGAATCGCGCGGTTTCACGTCGAACCCTTGCGCGTCGAAACCGGCGTCCAGCAGCGCCTGCAACATCGGTTGCCCCATGCGACCACATCCGGCAATGCCGATCTTGCCCATGTCAGTCCTTGAACACGGGCGCGCGTTTTTCAAAATTTGCCATTACTGCCTCGCGCTGGTTTTCCTTGCCCAGCACCCGGAATTGCGCCTCGGACTCCGCAAGCAGGACATCGGATCTCGGTGCCGTCCAGGTTTCCGAGATCAACCGTTTGGCTCCGCGCACCGCATCGGGGTTCCTGTTGGCGATTTCCTGTGCCAGCGCCATCGCCCGCGTCAGAGGATCCGGCACAACCTCGGTCAGGAACCCCCACTCCAGTGCTGCCGGTGCCTCGAACACCTCGGCCGTATAGGTCAGGCGGCGCACCACGTCCTGTCGCGCAACTTGCGGCATCAGGGCCATGCCGCCCATATCGGGTACCAGCCCCCACTTGCCCTCCATGATCGAAAACCGTGTGTCGGGAGCGGCAATGCGGATGTCGGCGCCGAGCATGATCTGGAACCCGCCACCGAAGGCCGTGCCATGCAGCGCGGCTATCACCGGCATGGGCAGGTCGCGCCAACCGACCGATACACGCTGGAAAAGATTGGCATCACCGTGACTGCGGGCCATGAAATCCAGACCGGACGGATCCTGCAACATGGCAGCAAAGCTGAAGAAATCCAGCCCGGCGCAGAACCCTTCGCCAGCGCCCGACAGCACCACGGCCCGCACATCGTGTGTCTCCTGCAGTGCATCGATGGTCTCGCAAATCGCCTCCAGCATCGCCTGATCCAGCGCGTTGCGTTTTTCCGGCCGGTTCAGTTCCACATGCGCCACAGCACCGTGACGGGTCAGGATAATACGGTCAGTCGTCGACAAAAAGGTTCTCCCAGGCGCGATCCACCAATTCAACAGTCATTTGCCGTTCCATTCCTTCGTAGTCGCAAATAGACCGGCTTTGCTCCAGGAGAAAGGGGGCGTGATAGGCGGCATACTGGTTGTCCACCCCGGGGTATTTGTTCTTCAGAAGATGTTTCAATACCTCCTCATCCGGCTTGATGCGATAATGTCGGCAGGTCTTGACGAAAATCTTGATGAAATCCTCGCGGCTCGGGTTGTCCACCTTGATTTTGTAGTAGATACGCCTGAGCGCCGCGCCGTCGAACATTTCCGACGGTGCGAAGTTGGTCGAGAAAATCACCAGCGTGTCGAAGGGCACCATGAATTTCTGTCCTGATTGCAGCGTCAGAATATCGAAATGCTGCTCCATAGGCACGATCCAGCGGTTGATCAGGGCCTGCGGCGGTTCGGACTGGCGGCCAAGGTCGTCCACGATGAACACGCCGCCGGTGGCCTTGAGCTGCAAGGGCGCCTGATAGGTGCGCGAAACGGGATTATAGTTCAGGTCCAGCATCGAGAGTGTCAACTCGCCGCCGGTCATCACCGAAGGCCGACGGCACAGAACATAGCGCTGATCGAAGGTCGGGCCGAGACGGCGAAGCGACGAGGGGTCGAATTCCTCGGGTTTGGCCAGCGTGTGGACGATCGGATCGTAAAGCGAGATCACCTGACCGGCGAATTCCAGAAAACGCGGCAGGAAAATATTGTCCCCGAGCGCGTCACGGATCCCGTTGGAGATCGAGGATTTCCCGTTCCCCGGCGGGCCATAGAGCAGAATCGATTTCCCCGAGTTCACCGCCGGTCCCAACTGGTCCAGCATCCCTTCGGGCAGAACCAGATGCGAAAGCGACTGCTCCAGATTTTCCCGCGTGATATTAACATCGGAAATACCCTGCCGTGCAGTCTGTTTCCAGAAGTCGGCCAGCGGAACGGGGAGCGAACCGTAATATTCCGACTGTGCCAACGCCTCCAGCGCGCGTGCGCGTCCGGTATCGGTCAACTGGTATCGCAGCGAGGATGTCGTAGAGGCATTGCGCGCACCAAGGGTCTCGATCAGGGCGTTTTCGCGCGAGTCGTCGATCAGTTCCTGCGCGATAGGCACGGAAACGCTGAGCGCCTCGGCAATATCGGTTACATCGCTGAGGTTGCGCCGGAACATGGTCTTCAGCAGGATATCCCGCATCAGCGTGTATTCCAGCCCCAGTTCCGCGGTTGTCATCGGCACCGGAGGTTTGATGCTGTCCTCGCTATTTCCGCTCATGATATTGTAGCCCCTTAGGTTTTTCCCGCTTTGGCAGTCTAGCTTCGGAATGGGCACGGGCGCAATGGCCACGCGCCGGACCGGCCACCGCTTGCGCTATGCCATCGTTCGTATGACGAGGTAATAGATCAGCGCCGCCCCCATACCGAACCCGAACGGAAATTTCTTTTTCACGGTCCAGGAGTCCCAGCTTCCGGTGATAGGACGGGCAAATTTCAGCTTGCCGACGATCCAGTGCGACAGCACGGCCAGAATTGTGACAATCGACAGGATGAACAGGAACGGGACGACCTCGTTCCGGTCTATGAACAAGGCCATCGCGGCGGCAAATTTGGCATCACCGCCCCCGATCCCGCCAAGCGCAAACAGGACAAAGCCTCCGACAAGCACGATCACCCCGCCCAGAATGCGCCACAGATATTCATCGAATGGCAGAAAAACGGCGCCAACAACCAGAAAAGCCACAATCATTGCCAGAACCAGCACGTTCGGAATTTTCATATACCGCAGGTCGCTCCACGTCGCCCACAGACAAAAGGGGAGGGCCGCTACCAGCAGCGCATAGTTTGCATAGGCTTCCATTACAGCGACCCGAGCAACGATGCCGCGGCCTCGAAATATTGCGGGTGGGTTTCGATAGCCAGTTCAAGCAACCCGCGTGCAATATCCCTGTCCCCGTTCTTGATGGCTTCGCGCGCCAGATTATACAGAAGTACGGCCCGCTCGCTGTCGGTCATCGGCATTACCGGCAATTCGTAAATCTTGCGCATGCCGCGCGACAGAACCAGATTGTTTTTGGCCGCAAACATTTTCGGGTCGGCGGAAATGGCCTGTTTGAACAGTTTGTCCGCATCGTTGTATTGGCGCCGTGACAGTTTCGACAGACCCCAGTTGTTCAGCACCTGCGCCGGTTTGGTGGTCAGGCCGCGGGCAACATCGTAGTAGCTGTCGGCGCGCTCCCATTCCTTGTTATGGTCGGCGACGAGCGCTTCCAGAAAATAGCGCTTGAAGTTTTCCACCGTTGGCGGAATCGCATCCAGCTGGACTTCGGCCTCGTCCCAGGCGCCATTGCGGATCAGGGCCTCGGCATAGG
Organism: Paracoccaceae bacterium; assembly: GCA_026982255.1. Classification (GTDB taxonomy): domain Bacteria; phylum Pseudomonadota; class Alphaproteobacteria; order Rhodobacterales; family Rhodobacteraceae; genus NORP23. Next base: position 6,453 of record JALSHL010000171.1, read on the forward strand.
CCAGCCGGTCCTCGGATGTTGCATCGCCGGTTTCGATCAACTGCTCGAATACCAGTGCGGCTTCGGCATATTTTTTTGCGCGCACCAGTGATTTGGCGTAGTTGCGTTTCAGATCAATCCGCTCGGGATTCTGGGCGAGGGCGTCCCGGAAAAATACCACGGCTTCTTCCGGATCGGCCAGATTCAGCATGATGTCGGAAATTCCGGTGGCATCAACAGCATTCAGCGGCCCGAGTTCGGCGTTTTTTTCCGCATCGGTCATTTCCGTGCAGGCTGCGAGGAAAATCGCCGCGGCACTGCAGTAAATAGCTGTTTTTACTTTGATAAGGCCCATCTGCTCGCCCCCTTTTTATTCGTTGGCTATCAGAAAATAGACGCCATTGCCATAGCGGACCAGTGAAAACTCGCTTTCCGCCGGGATTTCGGCCAGTTGTTGCTCTATCAGGGTGTTGACCAGTATCAGGTTTTTCCGGATCAGCTCGGAATTCCCGTTGTCCAGACCGAAGGCGACACGAAAGGCCTCGCGGGCCTGCTGAAATTCGCCAAGATTTATCAGAACCACGCCGAGGTTGTTCCACGCCGGAACCGAGTTGCTGTCTTCTTCGACCGCTTTTTCCAGCAGAAAACGGGCCTGGTTCAACCGGCCCAGTTTCAGGTTGGCCGATCCCATCGCACTCATCACCTCGGCATCGAGGCCGTTCTCACCGGCCGCCCGCTGATAGGAGGCAAGAGCCAATTCGTATTCGCCGGCCATCATCAGGCGGTCTCCGACGGTCATGCCGTCCACCCCGCCCTTGATGCGCGGGGTGCCAAGGGGCGGTGGTGGTCCGATCCGTTCGCCGGTGCCCAACTGGAAATTGGCAGTGTTGCAGGCCGCGAGCGATACAAGAAGAGCCGGAAGTATACCGCGTTGTAACAAGCGACGCATCATTTCAGCAGGTTGTCATAGATATCATAAATCGAGGGACCGACGAGAATGATCAGAAGCGGCGGAACGGTAAACATCATGGTGCCGATGGTCAGTTTCGTGGGCAGAACGTTGGCCTTTTCCTCTGCCCGCATCACCCGTTTGTCCCGCATTTCCGAGGCATACACCCGCAGGGCATCGGCAATCGAGGTGCCGAATTTTGCGGATTGTACCAGCACGGTGACAAAGGCACTGATATCGGCAACGCCGCAGCGTTCGGACATATCCCGCAGAACCGTCACGCGGTCCTTGCCGGCCCGCATCTCGTTGGCGACGATCTCGAATTCCTCTGCCAGTGTAGGGTAGGAGACCTTGATCTCGGTCGCCACCCGCAGGATAGCCTGGTCGAGAGACTGTCCCGCCTCGACACATACCAGCATCAGGTCGAGCGCATCGGGGAAGCCGTTGGTGACATCCTCCTGCCGTTGCTGCCGCCGCCGTTCGACCCAGTAGGACGGCAGATAGTAGCCGATAGCGCCGGGGATCAGCACGGTCATGATTACGCCCGTCATCCCCGGTTTTGACGGCTGAATCATGATATACAGAATACCGACCAGCATCAGTCCGATGCCCAGTGCCATCTTGGCAAAATTCATCGACCGGACCGCATCTTTGGAGCGGTATCCGGCCTGGATCAGCTTCAGGCGGGCAGAGGAAAATTCTTCCTCGTCCTGCGGTTCCAGAAATTCCTTGAACTTCTCCAGACTGGCGCCGCGTCCGCTGTCGTAGCGCAACTTGGGGGAAGTATCGACACCCTTTTTCTCCTTCTTCTCGCGCCCGCCGAGACGGGGACCGGTTTGCAGTTTGGCAAACGGATCCTCTTCCTTTTTCAGCAATACGGGCAGGGCCAGCAGGATCATATACAGTCCCAGCAGCCCCAGAACCGCAAACGGTGTCATCGGTCCGAGAAAGGCATTCAGGAAAGCCCAGCTGTTCGAGAAAAATTCCATGTCGCTCTGTTCTCCGGTCAGACCTTGATATCAACCATGATACGCATGAAGATAACGTTTACAGTCAGGAAAATACCGACAACGATGGCTGCGGGCACGAATACGGGGGTATCCTGGACCTTGTCGTAATATCCGGGTTGCATCACATTGATCAGCACCAGCGCCAGCAACGGAAAGATCGACAGAAACCAGCCGGACCACTTCGCTTCGGCCGTGATGGCGCGCACGCGGCGGAACAGTTTGAAGCGCGAACGGATAACCTTGGCCAGCCCCTCCAGAATTTCGGCGAGGTTACCACCCGACTGGCTCTGGATTTTCACAGCCACGGCCAGAAAGCGCAGGTCCTGCACGTCGATCCGTTCGGCCATTTTCTCCAGCGATTCATTGATATCCATGCCGTAGGTGGATTCATCCGCCAGCATCCCGAACTCGGTGCCGAGCGGGTCCGGCATTTCCTGTGCAACAGATGCCACCGCACTTGAAAACGGGTGGCCGACACGCAACGAACGCACGATCAGCTCGACGGCATCCGGCAATTGTTCTTCAAAAAGGGAAATCCGCTTCTTGGCCTTGTTGCGCAGCCATGTGTAGACCGCACCGTAACCCATAACCGCGGATATTCCGATCCGCAGGTTCAGCGCGGTTGCGGTAAACAGGGTCAGGGCAACGAAACTTGCAATAGCCACAAAAATCATCACCAGCACCAGCGCAACCGGCGAAAATGCGATATTGGCCTGTGCAGCCTTGGCCGAAAGCGGGGCGAGCAGGGGGATGCCGCGGGATTCGCGATGTTGTTCGCGCTCTTTGCGCAGGGTTTCCAGCACGTCCTCGGGGTTTTCACCGCTTTGCAGCAGTTGCAGTCGCCGGTTTACCTTGGACTCAAGACGCACCGATTTGCCGAAGAAGGCCAGATAGATGCCTTCGACCATAAAGAAAACACCGACAAAAATCAGCGCATATATTAGCGGTTGTATGCTCATGCGGCCATCCTTTGCTTACAGGTCCCCACCTGCGTAAATATCTGCCGGCAAATCGTAGCCCCATTGCTTGAAGCGTTCGGTATAGGCCGACCGCAACCCGCAGGGCACGAATTTACCCTCGATTTTACCACCTTCACCAATGCCGGTGCGCTGGAATTTGAAAATCTCCTGCATCTGGATGATGTCGCCTTCCATCCCGGTCACCTCGGTGATCGACAACATGCGGCGCGAACCGTCCTGCAGGCGTGAAATCTGCACGATCAGGTTCACAGCCGAGGCAATCTGCGCCCGGCTTGCCTTGAGCGGCAACTCCACACCGGTCATGGCAATCATGTTTTCCAGACGCGCCACCGCATCGCGGGCGGAGTTGGCGTGAATCGTGGTCATAGAGCCGTCGTGGCCGGTGTTCATGGCCTGCAGCATGTCGATAACCTCGTCGCCGCGGGTCTCGCCGACGATGATGCGGTCGGGGCGCATACGCAGGGCATTTCGCAGCAGGTCGCGCTGGGAAACCTCGCCCTTGCCTTCGACGTTGGGCGGGCGGCTCTCCATACGGCCAACGTGGACCTGCTGGAGCTGAAGCTCGGCCGTATCCTCGATGGTTACGATACGTTCGGAATCGTCAATAAAGCTGGACAAGGCGTTCAATGTTGTCGTTTTACCGGAACCGGTTCCGCCCGACACAATGATATTCAGGCGCGTAGAGACCGCGGCCTGCAGATAGGTTGCCATGGCTTCGTTAAAGGCGCCGAATTCGATCAGCTGGTCGATGGACAGCTTTTCTTTGGTAAATTTACGGATGGAAACCAGCGAGCCGTCGACCGCACAGGGCGGGACCATGGCGTTGAAACGGGAACCGTCGGCCAGGCGCGCATCCACATAGGGGGAGCTTTCATCGACACGGCGACCAACAGCGGAAACGATTTTGTCAATTACGCGCAACAGGTGCCGCTCGTCCTTGAACTTCACGGTGGTCAGTTCCAGTTTGCCGCCGCGCTCGACAAATACCTGCTGGCTGCCGTTGACGAGAATATCGTTGACAGTTGGGTCCTTGAGCAGCGGTTCCAGCGGGCCAAGTCCGGTGACCTCGTCCATCAGGTCCTGAATAACCTGTTCCTGGTCAACGGCGTTCAGCACGATGCCCATTTCGCGCAATCCCTCGCGCGAGATGGCGGAAACCTCGCGGCGCAATTCCTCGTCCGAAGCCCGGTCCAGCGCCGAGAGGTTCAGGGTTTCCAGAAGCCGTTTATGCAGGCTCATCCGGATATCCAGCAATCTTGCCAGACGTTTTTCTTCCTTCGGGTCGATGTACAGACCGTTGCTTTTCTTCTTTTCCGGCTTGGGTTTTGCTGGCGCCGGTGCCAGAGGGGGCGCCTCCGGCGCAGCCGTTTTTGCTTTGAGTGGCGTGGCCGGTTGCGCTGCCGCGTCGCCACCGGGAACCAGCGACGGCGCCGGAGGAGCGGCAGGTTTGTCCTTCTTGTCAAAGCGTCGGAACATGGTGTTCTCCGTTAAACTATCGCGGCTTTCATTTCGTCTGCCGTTGTGATCAGCGCTTCGGCAATTTTGCGGATTTCCTTGCGCAAGGCGTTTTTCGGTGCGGCCTCGGCCAGCGGGCTGCCCTGGTCACAGGCTGCCAGAATAGCCTTTCCGCCGACGGGCAGATGGATATCGATATCGATTCCAAGGCTTTCCGAGAATTTCTTAGCACGCCCTCTACCGCTCACATCGGTAAACGACGGGGCGAAATTCAGAACATACTGGAGTTTTTCCTCGGGCAGTTCCTCGGCCTTGAGGGTTCGTATGAAACGCATGATGTTCTGGGCCGAACGCATGTCGAGGTGCAGCACTCCGAAGTAGGTTTCGGCAATTTGCAACACATCCGCCGACCAGTTCACCAGTACCGGCGGCAGGTCAACCACGACGAAATCGTATTTCGACTGTGCAAGGCTCAACAACCGGTGAATCGCGTCGCCATCGACGATATCAAGCGGCATGGTTTCGGGCGGCGCGGTCATCACGGCCATCCGGGTTTTGAACGAGGTCAGCGCCTGCGCAAAACTCTCGGGCGTCAGATTATCCATATCTGTCAGCATTTCCGTCACAGCATCGCGCCGCGGCAGGTCCAGATATGTCGCGACGGATCCCGACTGGAAATTCAGGTCGATAATAGCGACCCGCGTCTTGGATTTTTTGTTATAGCTGGCCAGTTCCCAGGCAAGGTTGACCGCAAATGTCGTGGCGCCGACACCGCCCGCCAGGCCATAGACCGGCAACACGAAGCCTTTGCGCCGCGGAGCATCGTCCGTCTCGGGTGTTTTGGTTCCCGTATCCGTGTTGCGCAGCCTCTCGATCGAGTCGCTGAATGCATCGTCGGGGAAAGGGTAGGGGATGAAGTCGTCCGCACCATGGCGCAGCAGGGTATGCAGGCCGGTCGGGCTGACGTTGTTTGCAATCAGGATGGTTTTGGCACCGCGCCCTTTTACACCATCGATAAAGTGCAGAATCGGGTCGAGATCGGCTTCGTCCTCCTCGTCCACGCAGATCACGACAAATTCCATCTGGTCGAGGGAACCGCGTTTCAGCGACTCCATGGCTTCGCGAAAAGAACCGACAGCCCAGTTCTTTGAAAACTGGTTGGTGAGTTCCACGCTGAGTTGCGGAAACTTCTTTATATTGCGCGTCGCGGCGAATACCTCGATCACGCGTTCTTTCAGCTTCAATAATGCCATATTTCCCCCACGGTAGAAAAGTCGGCCCCTTTTGTGACCTCCGGATACTGCTACTTTATTACTGGCGATTTAACGGATTTGGCTACAACACACAATTTATAACGCCAAATCATGGATTTTTATCAAATCATTAAACTGTTACAAAATCAATATGCCCATCACGGCCATACCGGAGGAAGCGGAATAAAAAAGGCCCCGAAGGGCCCTTCAAGTGATATGGAGAGGCGGTTAGTTGCCACCGCCGCCACCGACGTAACGGTTGTAAACGTTCACAGCGGCCTTGCCATCGAAGTCGTCGCCCAGATACCCCGGAACATATCCGGCCACCACGGTAACCGTGCGCCGGTTCAGGCGTTCCCGGTTTTCGGTGTTGACCAGCGGCTCGGACTCGCCGCGCGACACAGCGGCAATCAGGTTCGAGCGGGGCACGCCCTGCGAAACCAGATAGTTGACAGCCGCCTGCGCCCGACGCTGGCCAAGGCGCTGGTTATAGGCCGTCGAACCTACCTTGTCGGTATGTCCGAAGACCTTGAAGCGCACCATCGGGTAGCGTTTGATCCACGCCGCCTGTTTGCGCAGGATGGCCTTGGCCTCGGCATCGAGCGTCGCCTTGTTGAACTCGAAGTTGATCATGGTCGGAACCGCGCGCTGGAAGCGCTGGTCCAGACTGCGCAACATGTCGCCCGGCGCCAGATAGGCCGTCTGGGCGAACTGGTTCGCGGCGGCGGCTTCGGCGAAGGTGGCTTCGTTGCTCAGCTTGCCCGCCTGTTGCAGGCAGCCAGCGGTGACGAGCATGACAGAAGCGGCGAAAGTCAGTTTGAGTGTCGTTTTCATTGCCCTACTCCAACACGTAGCCATAGGAGCCCTGGATATCTTGCCCAGATCCTCCGAGCGCCGACCCTTCGGTCGTTCCCAGCAGGAAGAGTTCTTCCTCCGTCGGGATGCGCATGTTGTTCGTTGCCATGCTCAGTGCATCCGAATTGGTCGGAGCAACAAGATGCGGCGTGATGATGATCACCAGTTCGGTCTGCTGACGCTGGAAATCGGTGCTGCGGAAGAGTGCGCCGAGGATCGGCACATCGCCCAGCCACGGAACCTGTCCGACACTGTCGCCGAAGTCGTCCTGAAGCAGTCCGGCGATGGCAAAGCTCTGCCCGTCGCGCATTTCAACCGTGGTTTCCGTGCTGCGGTTCTTGAAGCCGGCAATACCGTTCACTGTTACCGACTGGTCAATGGAGCTTACCGAAGTCAGCAGTTTCAGGCTGATCAGGTTGTCATCGATAACGGTCGGGGTGAATTCCAGATTGACCCCGAAGGATTTGAAGACAATTTCGAGCGTTCCGTTCGGACCGTTCTGCGGCACCGGATATTCGCCACCGGCAAAGAACGTGGCTTTCTGGCCGGATATGGCCACAACGTTCGGTTCGGCCAGTGTCCGGACCATCCCTTTACTTTCAAGGGCCTCGATCAGGACGTTAACCGCCAGACCGCCGCCGCCGAAGGTGAACCCGATGGAGCCGTTGTTACCACCCGTCGTCGGAACGATGGGGGCGGGAACGCCCGTGGCCGCGCCTGTAAGGCTGCCGCTGCCGCCCGAAAGTCCGGTCAGGCTGGAAATGCCGACGCTGGAACTCAGGCTCTTGGAGACCGAGCGGCTCATTTCCGCGAAACGGACCTGCAACATTACCTGCTGCGTGCCGCCAACCATCATCAGGTTGGTCACCTTGTCCGGAGCATACCGGTTGGCCAGTTCCATGGCGCGCGCCACCTTGCGGGCGCCGGAAACCGTGCCACTCAGCACGATGCCGTCATTGGCTGTGCGCACCTCGATCGGCTCGCCGGGCAGGATCTCCGCCAGACGCTCCTTGAATTCCGCGATATCGGGAAGAACCCGCACATCCACATTTGCTACCAGACTTCCGTCGGCGCCGAAAATGGTCAGGGTTGTGCGTCCGGGGACTTTGCCCAGAACGTAGATTGTGCTTTCCGAAAGGGTGGCAATATCGGCAATGGCCGGATTTGCAACGGAGATTTCCGAAAACGGTTGATCACTCTGAACGACGATGGCGCGATTGACCGCCACCGATATATTACTGGATGTTGCGCCGCGCATGACCGACAGCACGCTCTGCGCGTGTGTGACGGTCACTGCGGGGGCCGCAATGGCGAGTCCCAGAAGACCCGCCCGGATTAGTCTGGTAAAGCTCATGTGATCCTGCCTCTCAAAACCACTATTGTTAATTTCGCGCATTTTCTGCGTCTATCCGCGAAGAATGCGTGAAACCGAGGCGAATTTCAACAAACTTTTTCAATTCGATTCGCCACTGTTGCAAAAATGGCGAATCGCAGGAGGATACCGGGCCGGATTATTCTACGGGGCAGGGGACCACGAGTTCGATCACCTCGGCGCCTTTCCGGGTGCGAATGGTGCAGACCGGTTTTGCTTCTTCGACTATAGTCTGCACGCCTGTGATGTCTGTCTGGTCGACCTCGATCGTGCCGGTTTCGGCGACATCCTCGACCCCGCGCAGGGAGAGGGTCAGCTGGCCTGTCCGTTGTGCCTGTGTCAATTCTGCAACAATCTGCGGAGAAACTTCTACGGTGACGTTTCTTGCGACCGACGGGGTCATCCCGTCACCCTGTGCGGTCTGGTCGATGGCGATCAGCTTGATTTTTTCGAAAATCAGCTTGGTAATGGTTTTTCCGCCCGCGTCGCCTGTCCAGAAAATGTCCACACGGTCGCCGGGTTGCAGGAAACCGGCCACGCCGGTCGTCACATCGACACGGATCGTGATGGCGCGCATTCCGGGGGCGAGGCGGGAGCGGATGCCCGCATCTTCGCCGAAATTGGTGACCATGCCGGGGAGGATCGGTTCATTGGGCAGAATATCCCGCAATATGGCGCGGGGCTCCTGTCCCTCGGTGCCAATGACATCCTCGAGCGACAGGAACGCCCCCGGGGGGACCGCGTCGGCCGGCCATTTGACCATGCGCACGTCGTCCGGTTTCAGATAGCGGGCAAATTCCAGTTTTCGCGCGGCAACCGCGACCTCGGTCGTTTCGATCTGGGGCACCTGGTTACGTCTTTCGGCCGCAAGGGCGGCTTCATACTCGTTAAAACGCTGCATGACCATATAGGCGGCAGAGCCGGCCAGTCCGAGGCCGACAAGCAGAATGAGAGCAAAGACAATGCGCATAAAGAGTTCCCGATATCTGTGGAACCGCCCGGGTGGCGGTCCGCTTGTTCCCGTAACAAATACGGCAGATGCGATTTACATTCAAATAAAATGTCGGGCCGGAGTTTCAAGCGCCTGAAACCGGACAAAAAAAGACCGGAACGGTTTCCCGTTCCGGTCTGTATATTTACTGCTACCCGTTTGCGTAGGACGGGTAACCGTAGCCGGTTTAGGTGCCGGTGATCGCGGTGGTTGCAGCGGAGGAGTTGGCGCCGGACAGCTCGGAATTGATCGAGACAGCCGCGTTGTTGATGCCGCCGGAGATGGCCGTCAGAACAGCAATTGCGATGCCAACGATGGCTGCGGTCAGAACAACCCAGTCAACAGTTACGGCACCGGATTCGTTTTTGAAGAAGTTTGCGAACAGTTTCATTTTGTTTTCCCTTTCCAAGGATTCGGTTTGATCAGTCACGCCCGGAATACGCCGGACACTTACTGGATACGCCCTACGGAGGCTCTACAATTAGCAACGAAATCCAGAAGCGTTATATATGCCTGATATGCTGGCGACGCGCCTCGTGAATCTGTTGCACCCCTTTAACCAAGAGAATTGGGCAAAATTGGGGCAGTCTGTGTCCCATATTGGGAAAAATTTGACTATTTGGGTCAAAATTCATGAGATATGCGCATAACATCTTGATAACAAATATAATTTTTTTGAGGAAATAATTCCTGAAATTTAGAATAATTCCATGTTTGCCCGCCATATCCGGTCGATTATGTGCCGGTTCCGGCCAAAACGGACAGGAATCATACCGGGAATCGCCCTCGTTTCCGGAAACGCGGTTTTTTCGTGCCAATATTGCTAGACTTGCGGGTAAGTTGCCTTGTAGTTTTCGCTCACCGAAGAATCGTAACAAGGTTCAACCGACTGGGAGGTCACCAATGAAAAACAAGATCCTGAAATCCGCAACCATTGCCGCCATCACGCTGGCATTCGGCACCGAGGCCATGGCAACCGAATGGAATGTCTCCGTCTGGGGTAAGCGCCGTGCCTTCACCGAAGCTATCGAGAAACTGGCGGAACTGGTCAGCGAGAAAACCGATGGCACGTTCACCCTGAACATTTCCTACGGCGGCCTGTCCAAGAACAAGGAGAACCTCGACGGTATTTCCATCGGCGCTTTCGAAATGGCGCAGTTCTGCGCCGGCTACCACGCCGACAAGAACCCCTCGATCACCGTTCTGGAGCTGCCGTTCCTCGGCGTGGAAACGCTTGAGCAGGAAATCGCCGTATCGCAGGCGGTCTATAACAATCCGGCCGTGCAGGCGGATCTGGCGCGCTGGAATGCAACGCTGCTGATGCCGTCCCCGCTGCCGCAGTATAATATTGTCGGTAAGGGTGACGCCCCGCGCACGCTGGCCGACTTCGACGGTTTGACCGTGCGCGCCACCGGTGGTATCGGCAAGGCCATGGCCGCTATCGGCGCCGTTCCGACATCCATGTCGGCAACCGAGGTCCGTCAGGCCATGGACAGCGGCGTAGTGAAATCCGTTGCCTTCGCTCCGCACGCCCACATGGCATACGGCACTATCGAAAACGCCACATGGTGGACGACCAACCTTAACCCCGGCACTGTGAACTGTCCGGTTGTGGTCAACACCGACGCGCTGAACGCCCTGGACGATGCCGAACGCGAAGCCCTGCTCGGCTCGGTTGACGAGGCGCTGGCCTATTACGTTGACTACTACAACGAGAAAACCATGTCGCAGTGGGGTCCGGCACTGGACGAGCGCGGTATCGAGCGCATCACCTATTCCGACGAGGAACTGCAGGCCTTCCGCGACGCGGTGGCCGGTCCGGCTGCCGAAGCCTGGATCAAGGGCGCCAACGAGCGCGGTCTGCCCGGTCAGGAACTCTATGATCTGGTGATCGAGACGCTTGCGGCCGAAAAAGCCAAGTAAGCGCCCCTGAAAAACGCCCCGCCCCTGTGTCTGCACGGGCGGGGCCTTTCCGTTTTTTCTGCACT
>JALSHL010000172.1 GCA_026982255.1 Paracoccaceae bacterium
CAGAAGAAAATCGCCGAATTCGACGCAAGCAAAATCAGCGCCGATCCTGCCGCGCAGAGCGAAGTCGCCAAGGTGGCGTTTGAAAAGGCGCTTGCCAATATGACCGCGCTGGCCGAGGGGGCGCAGAAGGCCAACTCCGAAGCCTACGAAGTGGTTTCCGCTCGCGTTCAGGAATCGGTTGCCGAGCTTCAGGACATGGCGAAAAAATTCACCGCCTGATTTATTCCGGCCCGCCAGTTGAAACCGCTTGCCCTTCACAGGGCGGGCGGTTTTACTTTGCGCAAACGGAGGATGTTATGGGCGATCTGGATTTTGATACTTTTCTGAAGACCGACATCCGTGTCGGGCGGGTGCTGCGGGCTGAGCCTTACCCCGAGGCACGCAAGCCCGCGATCAAGCTCTGGGTGGATTTCGGGCCGGAGATCGGCGAGAAGAAAACCTCGGCCCAGATCACGGCGCATTACACGCCTGACGATCTGGTCGGGCGGATGGTGCTGGGCGTGGTGAATTTCCCGCCGCGCCAGATTGGCAAATTTATGTCGGAGTTTCTGGTGCTGGGTGTGCCGGATGCGGACGGCGGGATCGTGTTGATTGCCCCGGATCAGGACGTACCGCCGGGCGGGAGGATGCACTGATCACCCTCCGACCGCCTCGCGCCAGTGGCGGCGGCACAGGCTGACGTAGACGTCGTTGCCGCCGATCTGCACCTGTTCGCCCTCGGTCAATGTGTTGCCCTCGCCATCCTGCCGCACAACCATTGTCGCCTTCTTGCCGCAATGGCAGATGGTGCGGATCTCGCGCATTTCGTCGGCTAGTGCCAGCAGCGTGGCGGAGCCGGGGAACAGCTTGCCCATGAAATCGACGCGCAGGCCATAGGCCATGACCGGCGTTTTCAAATCGTCCACCGCGCGGGCCAGTTGCCAGACCTGTGCGTCGGTCAGGAATTGCGCCTCGTCGATCAGCACGCAGGCGATGGGGCCTTGGGCCAGCCGCGCCTCGATCATTGCGAACAGGTCGCTGGAATCCTCGAAGGTATCCGCATCCGCGCCGATGCCGATACGCGAGCCGATGCGCCCCTCGCCGGCGCGGCTGTCAAGGCGGGCGGTTAGCAGATAGGTCTCCATCCCCCGCTCCTTGTAGTTGTGCGCAGCTTGCAGAAGGATCGTGCTTTTGCCCGCATTCATGGTGGAATAGTTGAAATAGAGCTTGGCCATGTTACGCGCCGGGGATGGAACGTTTCAGAAGGACGGAGCCGACGGAATAGCCCGCGCCGAAGGAACAGATCACGCCGAGGTCGCCATCGGCCAGATCGTCGGAATGTTTGGCAAAGGTGATGATCGAACCGGCAGACGAGGTGTTGGCGTAGTCTTGCAGGATATTGGGTTGTTCGTCCGCCTCCGGCACGCGCCCCAGAACCTTTTTTCCGATGAAATCGTTCATCGCCTTGTTGGCCTGATGCAGCCACAGGCGCTTGAGTTGATCGGGAGACACGCCCTCGGATTCGATATGGCCGAGGATATGTTTCGAGACGATCGGCAGCACCTCCTTGAACACTTTCCGGCCGTTCTGCATGAACTGCATGTCGCGCCGGTCCCTGACTCCGTCGGGGCGGGAGCGGCGCAGGAAGCCGTTGTTGTTGCGGATGTTGTTGGAAAACTGTGTCAGGCAGCGGGTGGAAAGCACCTCGAAATGGGGGGTGGTCGCGTCCTCTTTGCGTTCAAGAACGGTGGCGGTGCAGACGTCGCCGAAAATGAAGTGGCAGTCGCGGTCGCGCCATTCCAGATGGCCGGAGCAGATCTCGGGGTTGACCACCAGCGCCGCGCGCACGGAACCGGCGCGGATCATATCGCAGGCCGTCTGGATGCCGAAGGTGGCCGAGGAGCAGGCAACGTTCATATCAAAGGCAAACCCGCTCGCGCCGAGCAGGTCCTGCACCTCGATCGCCACGGCCGGATAGGCGCGTTCGAGGTTCGAGGCCGCTACAATCACAAGGTCGATATCGGCGGCGGTTTTTCCGGCCTTGGCCAGCGCCTTGTTGCAGGCATCCAGCGCCATTTCCGCCATGATGCCCGGCTCGTCGTCGGAACGCTGGCGCAACAGCGGGTGCATGACGTCGGGATCGAGGATGCCGGTCTTGTCCATCACATGGCGTTGGTGGATACCGCTGGCGGCGACGATGAATTCGCTGCTGGAATGGGCCTTGGCCTCCAGTTCGCCGGCGGCGATCGCTTCGGCGTTTTCCGCATTGTATTTGTCGGCATAGGCATTGAAGGTCGCGACCAGTTCGTCATTGGTGATGACCTGTTCGGGGGTGAAAACGCCGCTGCCGGAGATGACGGGTTGATACATGTTTTGCTCCTGATCCAATGGGCCGAGTCAAACGGCAAGCGGGGCCGAGGTCAAGGGTCAGCGATAGAATATATTGCCGCCGAACTGTCCAAGCCGGTGCAATGTTCCGAACCAGCCGGGCGGCATGGAGGCCGCATGGAAATAGAGCGCACCGTTGGTGATATCCCGTTGCCGGTCGGTCAGCAGGGTTTTGGCGGTGTCGAGCGCTTTGGCCAGTTCCTCCGGTTCGTTATAGGTCTCTGGTATGGAATCGCAGCGATAGGAAAACTGGCAGGAACCGTTATAGCGCTGGTCCACCACCTCGCAGACTGTCCCGGGGAAGCGCGGGTCGGCCACACGGTTGAGGATGACCTCGCCGACAGCGCGGCGGCCCTCGTCACCGGTGCCGCGGGCCTCGAAATACAGGGCTTCGGCTAGACAGGCCTGCGCGTCGCCGCTCATGGTGCTGGCCGCGGGGGTAACGGCGCGGGCACAGGCGCCGAGTAGCAGGACAAACAGGACGATATATCTGGAGCGCATGACGGGCCTTCCGGTCTGGCGGTTTGGCGTTATGTAGCCCAAACCGGCGCGCGGCGTAAGGGGCGTCGGCGGTGCCTTGCCGGTCAGCCGAGGAAATCCCGCACCGCCGCTTCGAAAGCTCGCGGCTGCTCGGCGTGCAGCCAGTGACCGGCGTTGGCGATGGTCTCGATACGGGCCTGCGGGAACAGCGACAGGATTTTCGCCTCGTGCTGCGGCTGGACGTAGGACGAATTCGCACCGCGCAGGAACAGGGTCGGGCCGGTGAAACGGCCCGTGATGTCGGGGAAAGACATGATCTTCGGCATCTCCGCGGCCAGCGTGTCGAGGTTCAGTTTCCATTCCGGTGCCTCGCCCGAGAGCGACAGACTCTGCAACAGAAAAGCGCGCAACTGCGGGTCGGGGATGGCGTCGCGCATCTGGTCCTCGGCATCACGGCGGCGGGTGACGCGCGACAGGTCCACGGATTTCAACACCGCGATCTTGTCTCCCTGATCGTGGCTGTAGGTCACGGGGGCGATGTCTGCGACAATCAGCTTGCGCAGCAGGTCGGGGCGGGTCAGGGCCAGCACCATCGCCGCCTTGCCGCCCATGGAATGGCCCAGCACGTCGGCCTGCCCGCCGTTGGCCGCGATGACTTCGGCCATATCATAGGCCATATCCTCGTAGCTGTTGGTATCGGCATGGAACGACTCGCCATGGTTGCGCATATCGATGGCAATCACGGGGCGCTCTGCCGACAGGCGTTTGGCGATGACGTTCCAGTTGCGGGCCGATCCGAACAGACCGGGTGCGATCAGCAGTGGCGTGCCGGTGGCGTTGCCGTGGTGGACAGTGTGCAGCACAAAAGCCCCCTCAGATAATGAAATTGGCCAGCGTGGCGTTGTTGGTAATATCCTCGAAGGCGAAACCGTGGGCGGCCATTTCCGCCTCGATCCGTGCGAAACCGTCCGGCTCTCGGGTCTCGATTCCGATCAGGACTGAACCGAAGTTGCGGGCGGATTTTTTCAGATATTCGAAACGGGTGATGTCGTCCCTGGGGCCAAGAATATTGAGAAAATCTTTCAACGCACCGGGGCGCTGGGGCATTTGCAGGATGAAATATTTCTTCAGCCCCGCCCAGCGGAGCGCGCGTTCCTTGACGTCCGGCAGACGCTCGAAATCGAAATTGCCGCCGGAAACCACTGCCACCACGGTTTTGCCTGCGATGTCACCAATATCGCGCAATCCGTCGATGGCCAGCGCACCGGCGGGTTCCAGCACGACGCCCTCGATATTCAGCATCTCGATCATCGTGGCGCAAATGCGGTCCTCGGGGGCAATCAGGACATGTTCGGGCGGGATATTTTCCAGCGCGGCAAAGTTGCGTTCGCCGATTCGTGCCACCGCGGCCCCGTCAACGAAGCTGTCCACCTTCGGCAGGGTGACAAGCTCCCCCGCCTCCAGAGAGGTGCGCAGGCTCGGCCCGCCCTTCGGCTCGACAAAACGGAAATCGATGCCGCTGTCGGCCAGATAGCGCGTCACCCCTGCCGCCAGACCGCCGCCGCCCACGGGCAGCACCATCATGTCGATGTGCTCGTCCTCGGGCATCTGTGCCATGACCTCGGCGGCGGCCGTGGCCTGCCCCTCGATCACCTCGGGGGAATCGAAGGGTGGCACGAACACCGCCCCCGCCTCGGCGCAATAGGTTTGCGCGGCACGCAGGGTTTCGTCGAAGTAGTCGCCCTCCAGCCGGATTTCCGCGTTCTTGCCCCCGAAGCTCTCGGTTTTATGCACCTTCTGGCGCGGCGTGGTGACAGGCATATAGATCACCGCCTGCACCCCGAAGTGCGCACAGGCATAGGCCACCCCCTGCGCGTGGTTTCCGGCCGAGGCACAGACAAACGGTCCGGTATTGCCTGCATCCAGCGCCTTGACGATCGCATTGAACGCCCCGCGGATTTTATAGGACCGCACGGGCGAGAGGTCCTCGCGCTTCAGATAGATATCCGCCCCGTAGCGCGCGCTCAGGAAATCGTTGCGTTGCAGCGGCGTCGGCGGAAACAGCGAGCGCAGCCGTTTTTCCGCCGTGGCGACCTGTTCGTGGAATTCGTTCTGCACCCTGCGATACCCTCTGCGAGTCCTGTTCTCCAGCGTGCTAGCACAGGCGATGCGGCGACCAAAGCGGATTTTCCTCCCTGCGGCGGCATCGCCCCCTTGCTGGCATCGGCATTCTCGCCTAAAGACGGGCCAAAATCACCTTTGCGGGAGAGTCCCCCATGTCTGCACCGAAATCCGCGCCGAAAAAAGTCGTTCTTGCCTATTCCGGCGGTCTTGATACCTCGATCATCCTGAAATGGCTGCAAACCGAATACGGCTGCGAGGTCGTGACCTTCACCGCCGATCTGGGACAGGGCGAGGAGCTCGACCCCGCGCGCAAGAAGGCCGAGCTGCTGGGGATCAAACCGGAAAACATCTATATCGAGGATGTGCGCGAGGAATTCGTCCGCGATTTCGTCTTTCCGATGTTCCGCGCCAATGCACAATACGAGGGGCTGTATCTGCTCGGCACTTCCATCGCGCGGCCGCTGATCTCCAAACGTCTGGTGGAAATCGCCGCCGAGACCGGCGCCGATGCCGTGGCGCATGGCGCGACCGGCAAGGGCAACGATCAGGTGCGCTTCGAACTGGCGGCCTATGCGCTCAACCCCGACATCAAGGTGATTGCGCCGTGGCGTGAATGGGACCTGACCAGCCGCACCCGTCTGCTGGATTTTGCCGAAAAGAACCAGATCCCGATTGCCAAGGACAAGCGCGGCGAGGCCCCCTTCAGCGTTGATGCCAACCTGCTGCATACATCAAGCGAGGGCAAGGTGCTGGAGGATCCGGCGCAGGAGGCCCCCGATTACGTTTACCAGCGCACCGTGGACCCGGAAAAGGCGCCCGACACGCCGGAATATATCGAGATCACCTATGAGAAAGGTGATCCCGTGGCGCTCGACGGCAAGGCACTCAGCCCTGCGGAAATGCTGACCGCACTCAACGAACTGGGCGGTAAACACGGCATCGGTCGTCTCGATCTGGTCGAGGGACGTTTTGTCGGCATGAAGTCGCGCGGCATCTACGAAACCCCCGGCGGCACCATCATGCTCGAAGCACATCGCGGAATCGAAAGCATCACGCTGGACCGCGGCGCGGCGCATCTGAAAGACGAACTGATGCCGAAATACGCCGAACTGATCTACAACGGTTTCTGGTATTCGCCCGAACGCGAGATGTTGCAGGCCCTGATCGACCAGTCGCAGGAACATGTGACCGGAACTGTGCGCCTGAAGCTCTACAAGGGTCTGGTGCAGACAGTGGGCCGCTGGTCGGACCACTCGCTCTATTCCGAGGAACATGTGACCTTCGAGGATGACGCCGGCGCCTATGACCAGAAGGACGCGGCCGGTTTCATCCAGATCAACGCGCTGCGGTTGAAATTGTTGGCGGCACGGAACAAGCGTGTTAAATAGGTCCGTATGGACGCAGCAGAAACCGACAAGCGCAAAAGAGGCCCGGGCCTGACCAAAGGGGTGATCGGCTTTGCCGCGGCTGCTTTGCTGTTTGCGGTTCTCGGAATTTATACGCTGGCCGGAACGCTTGGATATACCACCCGTTCGGTCGTCGTGACCGCCGAGGTAATCGCCAACGATCCGCAGTTTTCCAACACGCGCAGCGGAGGGACCACGGACAAACCGGTTTACCGTCCGACCTTCGGCTTTGTCGACAACAACGGACAGGCACAGCAGGGAATGGCCGCGCGCCCCTCGTCCAGAAACGATTTTGCTGTCGGGGAGCGGGTGGAAATCCGTTATCTTCCGGCCGATCCGTCGAAGGTGCGGGTGAATGCGTTCTCGGCCATTTGGGGCTATACGGCCCTGTGGCTGGCACTGGCGTTCGCCGCGTTTTATGCTGCCGTTGCGGTTTACCGCACGCCGGTCAAACAGTCCTGATCCCAAAGAATTCTTGTCAGAGGGCGAAAACCGCATAATATGCCCGTATGGGAAGAATTGTTTTTACTTTATTTATCAATATGGATTTTGCTGCGGTTGCTCCGTAGGGAAAGGGATATGGCATGGCGCAGTCTCCGAACACACGCAGGATTTTACGCTGGGTGTTTGGCATATTCGGCGGGTTTTTCCTGCTGGCCGGGGCGGTGCTGGGCTACCTGAGCTACGATTTCTATATCAATTCCGATCCGGCGCGCGGCACGGTGGTCGATATAGAGGTCAATTCCAGCAGCGACGGCACGACCTATCGTCCCAAAGTGCGGTTTCTGGATGCCAGCGGGCGCAAATGGGTCGGGACGACGTTTCTGTCTTCGTCCGGTTATGATTTCGACATCGGCGAACGGGTCGATATCCGTTATGACCGGCGCGACCCGACCTCTATCCGCATGGACAACTGGCTGGAGCTTTGGGGGTTTGCGACCATATTCGTGGTTCTCGGCGCGGTGGTAATTCTGGTTGTGATGTTGATCGGAAGCGGGCGCGGGGGGCAGATGGCGGCGCGACGCACGCCCGTCCCAGATCCGGCACCGAAGCCGGACATGCCAAAGCAGATCAAGCCGGCACATGTGATGGATCACGAGCGCAAGCCGGCCATAAAACCGCGGGCGATGGATCGCCAGCCAACCGTGCGTCGGCGACGCTAGAGGGTTGTTTAACAGTATACTAGGAGTAACAAATGGCCGTTCGGTATTATAACAGCTCTCGCGTTCGCAATCCGAAGGCCGTGGCCATAATGGCGGGCATTGCCGGCTTGCTGATTCTGGCGCTGGCATTCTTTCTGGATCGGGCCGAGGCGGATTTTGCCCGCAATGCGGTGACCCTGCAGGGCAAGGTCGTGCAGATGAAAATCGACCGCAGCGGCGGCGCGCCGCTTTACCAACCGATGTTCGAATTCACGACACCGGCCGGCAAGGTAACGCGCGCACCGGCGCAGGATATCTCCGCCGACTATGGTTATGGCAAGGGCGAGGTGGTGGAGATCCTGTTCAACCCCGAAAAACCGGCCAGCGTGCGGGTGGCGGCAGCACAGGGGGTGGCCACGAAGGGTATGTATTTTACCGGCTTGTTCCTTCTGGGGGTCTCGGTTCTGGCGATGCTGGTTCTTGGCCTGAAATCGGGAGCATATCCCGCACCGGCCAGAGTATCCGAAGACAGCGTGGAATCGCATATCTATATCAGCGAGCAGGGCCGCATCCGTTTTCTGCGTCACCCGAAAAAAGCCGCCATCGTGCTGGCGGTTATCGGCTTGCTGATGCTGACCGCCGGTATTTACGCCAGCACGTCCGGCGCGGATTTCGGGCAGGAAAACCAGAACGCCGCATTTTTCGGCGGTGCGCTGGTCTTTCTGGCGCTGGCTGCCTATACGTGGCGGATACACCGGCGTACGCGCAAGGCACGGACAGGTGCGGGCGACTGATGTTGCGAACGATTGGCGACCTTGAAGCCCCGACGGCCATTCGCCTGACAGGGTTGGCAGGGGTGGTGTTTCTGACTATCGGTTTGGTGCTTGCGGGACAAAGCTACAATTTTTCACGTAACGCGGCGTGGGCTTCCGGCACGGTGGTCGGGCTGGAGGTGGACTATGCCGCCGACGGAACCACCTATCGCCCTGTCGTCGAGTTCCGCGATACATCCGGCAACCTGTGGCGGGGCAAAGCCTTTCTGCTGTCGTCCGGCTACGATTTCGAGACGGGGACAAGGCTGGATATACTGTATGACACCCGAAACCCCGAAGCGATCCGTATGGATAACTGGATGGAACTTTGGGGCTTTGGTCTGGTCTTTGTTCTGGCCGGAGTATTGATCCTCTGGCTCTACGGAGCAATGGTCTATTATAACCGGCGCTAGAGAATTTTATCCAGCGCCGTTTCCAGCCGCGCCACCGTTTCATCGACATTGTGCAACTTGTCCAGCCCGAACAGGCCAAGACGGAAAGTGCTGAACCCCTCCGGCTCGTCACACATCAGGGGCACACCGGCGGCGATCTGCATGCCGAGCGCCGCAAATTTCGCACCGGTCCGGATGTCGGGATCGTCGGTATAGCTGACCACCACGCCCGGGGCCTCGAACCCTTCGGCGGCAACGGATTTGATGCCGCGCGCCCTGAGCATGGCGCGCACCCTGTCGCCGAGTTCCTGCTGCTCGGCCCGCACTTTGTCGAAACCGTAGTCACGGGTTTCCAGCATGGTATCGCGGAATTTTTTCAGCGCATCGGTGGGCATGGTGGCGTGATAGGCATGGCCGCCGCCCTCATACGTCTCCATGATCTGCAACCACTTTTTCAGATCGAGCGCGAAGCTGCTCGACTCGGTATCGTCAATCCGTTTGCGCGCCTCGTCGCTCAACATCACCAGCGCGGCGGCGGGCGAGGCGCTCCAGCCCTTTTGCGGCGCGGAAATCAGGATATCGACGCCGGTGGCCTGCATATCCACCCAGATCGCGCCCGAGGCGATGCAGTCCAGCACCATCAGCCCGCCGGCCTCGTGCGTGGCCTCGGCCAGCGCGGCGATATAGCTGTCCGGCAGGATCATCCCCGAGGATGTCTCCACATGCGGTGCGAACACCATGTCGGGCTGCTCCTCGCGAATGCGGGCGACGGCCTCGTCAATCGGGACGGGGGCGAAAGGGGCGGTGGCGGCGTTGCCGGTCTGGCGTGCCTTCAATACTGTGTGTTCGGCGGGGATGTGTCCCATGTCGAAAATCTGGGTCCAGCGATAGGAAAACCAGCCGTTGCGGATCACCAGCGCGCGTTTGTCATTGGCAAACTGGCGCGCCACGCTTTCCATGCCATATGTCCCGCCGCCGGGGACCACGACAACCGAACGGGCATTGTAAACGCCCTTCAGGGTGTCGGAAATATCCCGCATCACCTGTTGGAATGCGGCGGACATATGGTTGAGCGAGCGATCGGTAAACACCACCGAGAATTCAAGCAGACCGTCGGGGTCCACATCTGGCAAAAGTCCGGGCATCCGGGGCCTCCGTTTGAATGTTTTTCCATAGTCTGGACCTTGTTGCGGGGCATGACAACCGGATTTTACGCCAGTTTCTGTTTCAACACGTCAATCTCTGCATCTCCGGCTCCGACAATCAGCAGGCGCTTGATACGCGCTGTTTCGCCACTGTGAAACCGCACGGCGGACTTCGGCACGGCCAGTTCTTTGGCCAGCAGTTTCAACAGGGCCTTGTTGGCGGCCCCGTCTACCGGCGGCGCGGAAACGCGAATCTTGATCGCGGGCCGCCCGTCGGCATCCGCAACGATTCCCTCAATCCGGTCGCGCCCGCCTTTCGGGGTCAGACGGACGGTAAGCAACAGCCCTTCGTCAACGGTTTTCCACGGGTTTTCCATGCTGTTGTGAAGCATATCGCGACGGGGGCTGTCCAGAGGGCGGGGTTTTGCTATCATAGGGGAAACCGTGAAAGGACAGGCCATGCGGATATTGACAGGTTTTCTGGTTCTGGCGACGACCCCGCTGCTGGCGGGCGAGGTGTCGAGCATCTATTCCACCTTCGACTTCGACAAGGATTGCGTCTGGACCGAATACGACGATGCGGAATCGACCATTGGCGGCGATGCGGTCTGCACGGGGCTGGATGGCTATCCGGTCTATTTTGCCGAGTTCGACCTGCGCCAGTATATGGCCTATGGGCCGGTGGATGACCCGATGGCCCTGCCCGGCGGGTTTGGGGATTTCAACTACGTCAACCACACGATCGAGTGGCGGCTGGAGGGCAGCAAACCCTTCGCTGCCATTCAACGCTGGTTTATCGAGGGAACCGAGGCCAACGGCGGTTCTGCCGAAGGGCAAGTTCTGGTGGTGTCCACGGTTGCCGATCCCGACGCACCGGCGGGCAAGCGGGTCTCCTGTCCGGTCGCCTATGTGGATGTGTTGGCCAACACCGATGCCAACCTTCTGGCCCGCCAGGCGGCCGATACACTGGCGCGCGGTTTCGTCTGCGGTGTGGACCGGCCGGATTTCGTCGGCCAACGCGGCCCGCTCTCCGGCTATCCGCGTGATCTGGCGGAGTAAACTTTTCCTTGCCTAATCCCTCGCGTCCTAGTCTTATCGGGAAAAAACACAGCGAGGGAAACATGGCGCAATACGCGGATAAAAAAGGCATCTGGGGCTGGATGCTGTTCGACTGGGCTGGGCAGCCGTTCCACACACTGGTCATAACCTTCTTTTTTGGCCCCTACTTTGTAAATACCGTCGTCGGAAACGGAGCGGACGGGCAGACGATTTGGGCATTCATGGTGGCCATAGCCGGTATTCTGGTTGCGGTCAGCGCGCCGTTTATGGGGGCGGCTGCAGAAAAAACCGGTCCCAGAAAACCGTGGCTGCTGTTTTTCGGTTTGGTTTTTGTCATTGGCACGTTCGGATTGTGGTCTGCCGTCCCGGATATGACGAATCTTTTCTGGGTTTATATTGCGTTTATTGCTGCGTTTGTCGGCGCGGAATATATCATTATATTCTCGAATGCGATGCTGCCCGATCTTGTGCCACGCAAGGATGTTGGCCGGTTGTCGGGGAGTGGCTGGGCGCTTGGCTATGTCGGCGGTATGGTGATTCTGGTCATTATGCTGCTTTTTATTTCGCCAGCGCCTGACAGTACTCAAACATTGATAGGGCTGGATCCGTTATTCGGGCTGGACGGGGCCAAAGGCGAACCCGCACGGGCGACCGGGCCGATTTCCGCCATATGGTTTATAGTGTTCGCCCTGCCTCTATTCCTGTTTACACCCGATATTGTTAAAGGCGAAAAAAACAGCCCGCTGAAGAAGGCCTTTGCCGAAGGATTTTCCGGATTGCGGGGAACATGGGCAAAGGTATCTTCCGTGCGTTCCATCTGGTCGTTTTTTCTGGCATCGATGCTGTATCGCGACGGTCTGATCGTGTTGTATACATTCGGTGCGATTTATGCGCGCTCGATCCTTGGCTGGGAAGACTTTTTCATGGGTATTTTCGGGATCGTTTCAACCATAACCGGTGCACTTGGTGCCTGGCTTGGCGGCAAGGCTGATGCGCGTTGGGGATCACTTCCGGTGGTCAGGGTATCGATATTTTTCTTGCTGCTGGTGAGTGTTATTGTCTTGTCTACAACGCGTGATGCGGTGGTGTTCGTTCCTGTGGCCGAAGGGTCCGGTCTGCCGGATATCGCGTTCTTCCTGTGTGGCGCGATCATCGGTGCGGCGGGTGGCTCGATGCAGGCATCTTCGCGCGCGCTGGTGGTGCATGTTGTCGGCCGCAACATTCCCATGACGGAAGCCTACGGGATCTATGCATTGTCCGGTAAAGCTACGGCATTTATCGGGCCGGCACTGATCGGGCTGGCGACATGGCTCACCGGCAGTCAAAGGTTGGGGATATCCCCCGTTATTCTGCTGTTCTTGCTCGGACTTGTTCTGCTAATCTGGGTGAAACCCGATGGAGAAGAGAGCGGACGATAGATGAAACTGCGGTGGGGGATTTTCGGGGCTTTTCTGGTGCTTTCGGCGCCCTTTGCCCATGCCGACACCATCGCCAAGGAGCTGTTCGGGCGGATTGATGTCCCGAGCAACCAACCGCCGGAACCTATCGGCTCCTATGCCAAAGGCTGTCAGGCGGGGGCGGCACAATTGCCCGAGAGCGGCCCCTCGTGGCAGGCCATGCGCCTGTCGCGCAACCGCAACTGGGCGCAGCCGGAGATGCTGTCTTTCGTCGAACGTCTGGGCGTCGCCGCGCAGCAGGCAGGCTGGAACGGCATTTATGTCGGTGATATCAGCCAGCCGCGTGGCGGGCCGATGCTGACCGGTCATGCCAGCCACCAGATCGGGCTGGATGCCGACATCTGGATGCTGCCGCCCGCGCGTCTGGACCTGAGCGCCGCCGAACGCGAAAATCTGTCCTCGGTCCACGTCGTGACACGGGACAAACGCTCCGTTAACAGCAATTGGACGCCGCAACATCAGGCGGTGCTTATGGCGGCACTGAAGGATCCCGCCGTGGCGCGGATTTTTGTATCCGGTGCGATCAAGCTGCAAATGTGTGCGGATGTCACCCCCGCCGAGCGCCCCTTCCTGCGCAAGCTGCGTCCGTGGTGGGGGCATACGGCGCATTTTCACGTCCGGCTGAACTGCCCCGAAGGCGCGAAAAACTGTGTGGAGCAGGCCCCGCCTCCGCCGGGTGACGGGTGCGAAAGCGCGGTCTGGTGGGTGACGGATGCGCTGTTGCCGCCCGATCCGAACGCGCCGCCACGCAAGCCGAAACCGGAACTCACGCTGGCGGATTTGCCAGCGCAATGCAGCGGTGTATTGCAGTCTCCATGATACGTCTGGTCCTGTTCCTTTTTCTGTTGCCGGTGCTGGCCAGCGCGGGGGCTTTGGTGCCCTCGGGCCGGATCGTCTGGAAATCGGACGTCGAGGGCTTCGGCGGCCTGTCGGGGATCGAGGTCGCGCAGGATGGCACCTTCCTCGCGATCTCCGATCGCGGTATGTTCTTCGAGGGGCGCCTGCTGCATTCCGCTGGTCGGTTGAGCGGCGTCGAATTGACCGGTCGCGCGCCGATCCTCGACAGCAAGGGCCGCCCGCTCGATGCGCGCAACACGGATGCCGAAGGGCTGGCGATGACCCCGGAGGGCCGGTTTTTCGTGTCGTTCGAGAGCAACCAGCGGGTCATGGAGCACGCCGATACCGAAACCGCCGCCACATTTCTGCCGCGCGATCCGGCGTTCCGTTCCTTCAACTACAATTCGGGGCTGGAGGCGCTGGCCCTCGATCCGCAGGGGCGGGTGGTCGCGATACCGGAACGCTCCGGCAAGCTGACCCGCCCGTTTCCGGTCTATCGGCTGGAAGGGGATGTCTGGACGGTCCCCTTTTCCATTCCCCGCACCGAAGGGTTCCTTGTCACCGGCGCCGATTTCGGTCCCGACGGGCGGCTCTATGTGCTGGAGCGCGACTTCACATGGCGCGGCGGGTTTTCAACCCGCGTGCGCCGTTTCGCCCTCACCGGCGACAGCCTGTCCGCCGGTGAAACCCTTCTGGAGACTCCGCCCGGACGACTGGACAATATGGAGGGGATTTCCCTCTGGGTGGACAGCGATGGCCAGACGCGCCTGACCCTGATTGCCGACGACAATTTCAATCTGTTGCAGAACACGGTTATCGCCGAGTATCTGGTTACCGATTAGCTCTGCCAGTTCTTCAGCACGTCCCATGCCTCCTCGGCGGTTTCGACAAAATTCACCAGATCTATATCCTCGGGGCTGATAGTGCCGGCCTCGGCCAGAGCGCCCCAATTGATAATGTTGCACCAGAATTCGCGCCCGAACAGCAGGATCGGCATCGGCTCCATACGTTTGGTCTGGATCAGGGTCAGGGCCTCGAACAGCTCGTCCATGGTGCCGAAGCCGCCGGGGAATACCGCGATGGCCTTGGCGCGCATCAGGAAGTGCATCTTGCGGATGGCGAAATAGTGGAAGTTGAAACACAGTTCCGGCGTTGCATATTCGTTCGGAGCCTGCTCGTGCGGCAGAACGATGTTGAGGCTGATCGACTCGCCACCGACATCAAGCGCACCACGGTTGCCGGCTTCCATCACGCCCGGCCCGCCGCCGGTGCAGACGACATATTCGCGATCTCCGTTCGCCATGCTCGCCTTGGTGCAGAGTGCGGCAAATTTGCGTGCCTCGGCATAGTATTTCGACAGATCGGCCAGCGTTTTCGTCTTGGCCTTGTCTTTGTGGTCCGGGTCGGGGATGCGTGCCCCGCCGAACAGAACCACGGTGGACTTGATCCCCTTTTCCTCGAAGGCCATTTCCGGTTTCAGCAGTTCCAGTTGCAACCGCACGGGGCGCAACTCGTCCCGCGTCAGGAAATCGGGATCGGCGAAGGCCAGACGATAGGTCGGGGATTGCGTCTGCGGCGTTTCAGGCACGCAGCAGGTCTTGTCGATATCTTCGCGTGCATCGGGGAAGCGGTCTTGCCGGTATTTGGAGTTCATCGGGTTGCCCTTGATAATACAATAGTCATATCTGCCACATTGCACCGGACGGGCATAGGAAGTATAGCCTGCATCGGAACAACAGCAGTCACAAATCGGGGAAATCCATGTCGAACGCACAGCTTGAAACCGCCATCGAAGCCGCATGGGAGGCTCGCGATACCATCAGCCCCGCCACCACCGGCGAGGTGCGCGAGGCTATCGAGGACACACTGACTGCGCTCGACAGCGGCAAGCTGCGCGTGGCCGAGCCGCGCGAGGGTGGCGAATGGCATGTGAACCAGTGGGCCAAGAAGGCGGTTCTGCTGTCCTTCCGTCTGAACGACATGGAAATGATCGAGGGCAGCAACGGCGGTGGCAGCTGGTGGGACAAGGTGCCGAGCAAATGGGTCGGCTGGGACGAGAACCGGTGGAAATCCGCGGGTTTCCGTGCGGTGCCCGGTTCCATCGTGCGCCGCTCTGCCTATATCGCGCCGGGTGTGGTGCTGATGCCGTCGTTTGTGAATATCGGCGCCTATGTGGACGAGGGGGCGATGGTTGACGGCTGGGCCACGGTCGGTTCCTGCGCGCAGATCGGCAAGAACGTGCATCTGTCCGGCGGCGTCGGCATCGGCGGCGTGCTGGAACCCATGCAGGCCGGTCCGACCATTATCGAGGACAACTGCTTCATCGGCGCCCGCTCCGAGGTGGTCGAGGGCTGCATCGTCCGTGAAGGTTCGGTTCTGGGCATGGGCGTGTTTATCGGCAAATCCACGAAAATCCTCGACCGCGAAACCGGCGAGGTCATGT
>JALSHL010000173.1 GCA_026982255.1 Paracoccaceae bacterium
TCGTTGATGTATTGCATCAGCAGAATCGAGTTGTTGACCACGATCCCCGCCAACGAGGCCGCCCCCACCAGCGACGGCATGGATATATCATACCCCATCACCACATGCCCCCAGATCGAGCCGATCAACGCCATGGGGATAGCCACCATCACGATCAGCGGCTCGATATAGCTGCGGAACTGGAAGGACAGGATCAGGAAAATCCCCAGCATGCCCAGCGCCAGCCCCCGTGCGATGGATTTGGCGGTCTCGGCAGTGGCCGCAACCTGACCGAGGAATTCTATCTCCAGATCGGGATATTCCGCTTCGAACCGCGGCAGCCATTTGGCCTTGATGTCGGAAACCAGCGCACCGGCGTTGGCCTGTCCGGCGTCCACGTTGGCCTCCACCGTTACGGTGCGCACACCGTCAACACGGGTGACCTTGGCCCAGCTCCGGGTTTCGCGCACGTCGGCGACCATCGCCAGCGGCACCGATTGCCCCCCGCGCGAGATCAGAAGGGTCTGGTCCAGACTGTCGAGCGTCGCCCGTTCCGCCGCGCTGCGGCTGACGGTGACCTCGACGCTCTGGTCGCCCAGTTGCAGGCTGTCGACGATATCGCCGAGCATGGCGGACCGTAGCTGGCCGGCCACCATATCGGCGGTGAAACCCATCGCCGTTGCTCCCTCGGACAGGGAAAACTGCAATTGCGGCTTGCCCGGGCGCAGGTCGTCCAGAACGTTGTATACACCGACATAGCCGTCGAGATATTGCACGAGGTCCTCCGCCGCCAGTTTCATCCGGTCGAGGTCCTCGCCCTGGATACGGATCTCGATCGGGATGCCGGCGGGGCCGAAACCCGGCTCCTGCACGGTCAGCGAGACCAGACCGTAGACCGGCCCTATTTCCTCCAGCCACATGGGCACGAGTTCGTCCAGCATGGTCAGACGTTTTTCCGCCGTCAGCAGGTCTACCCCGACTGTTGCCACATGCGGGCCGGATTCTCCGGCGCTGAGGTTCTCGTTGTAACGCACCTGCACCGCCTGAACCAGATCGGCCCCTTCGGGTTGCGGCAGCCGGTCGTTCAGACGCATCAGCGCGCCGACGACCTGGTCCACAACCTCCTCGGTGCGGGCCAGCGGTGTGCCCTGCGGCATCAGGATGCGGGCCTCGATCACGTCGCCCTCCATCGCGGGCATGGCCTCCATCTTGATATTGCCACCGGCGAAATAGCCGACGGAACCGAGCGTCACGACAATCAGCAGCGCCATCACCGGATAGCGCGCCCTGATCGCCATGTCGGCGATTTTTCCGACCCCCTCGCTCAGGGTATCGAAGGCCGCGTTGAACCCGCGCGAGAACCGCCCCGGCGGGTTTTCCGCCATATGGGCCATTGGCGCCTTCAGGTGGTGCGGCAGGATCCAGAATGCCTCGATCAGGCTGGCGGCGAGGGCAGCGAGCAGCACAATCGGCATCACCTCCAGCACAGTGCCCAGATCGCCGGACAGAAACGACAGCGGCCCGAAAACCGCCACGGTGGTCAGAAACGATGACATGATTCCCGGAAACACCCGTTTCACCCCGATCACCACGGCCTCCAGCGCCGAACGGCCCTTTGCGGCCTCCTCGGCGATGCTGTCGGTAATCACGACCGAGTCGTCCATGACGATCCCGATCGCCACCAGCAGACCCACCAGCGTAATCATGTTGAGCGACATGCCGAACAGGGCCATCACCGCAAAGGCACCGGCAAAGGCAACCGGCAGGCCGAGAATGGCCCATATGGCGATACGCGGACGGTAGAACAGGCTCATGGTCACCACTACCAGCACCAGCCCCATGATGCCGTTGCTGACCAGCATTTTCAGCCGGTCCTCGACGATCGAGGTCATATCCTGCGTGATTGTCAGGGTCACGCCGTCGCCGGCGCGGGCGCGTTCCTCCTCCAGCAAGTCGTTAACCGCGGCCATGACCTCCAGCGCGTCGCTCTGTTTGTTCTTGTGGACCTCCAGCACCAGCGCGGGACTGCCGTTGAACAGGATCTTTTCCTCGGCCGGGTCGTAGGCCTCGCGGATCGTCGCGATGTCGCCCAGCGTCAGCTCTCCGCCCGCCGGACCGGACAGCACCACAAGGTTTTGCAGATCCCGGATCGAGCGCCCCTCGTTG
Organism: Paracoccaceae bacterium; assembly: GCA_026982255.1. Lineage (GTDB taxonomy): Bacteria > Pseudomonadota > Alphaproteobacteria > Rhodobacterales > Rhodobacteraceae > NORP23. Next base: position 2,146 of record JALSHL010000173.1, read on the forward strand.
ACGAAACGCAACTGCACATCCTGCGTGCCGGTTTCGGCGGTGCCCAGCGGCATATCGATGTTCTGTTGCCGGATCAGGCGGGAAATATCGCTGACCGACAGACCGTATTGCTGCAACAGGTCGGCCGAGACCTCGATCTGCCACTGCCGTTGCGACAGGCCCTTGACCTTCACGGCGGCGACATTGTCGATCCCGAACAGTTTCTGTTCCAGATAGTTGCCGTAGCTTTCCAGATCGGCAAAGGACATATCCCCCTGCACCGCAATCGCCACCACCAGATCGGTGGTGAACAGCTGGCTGACCACCGGCATATCGGCGCTGTCGGGAAAATCCGTGATCGCGGCGATCTCCGCATCCACATCGCTCATGAAACGTCCGGCATCGCCACCCGGCTTCATCGTCGCGACGGCACTGGCCACATTGTCCTGCGCCGTGCAGGTCAGTTCCTCGAGGTTGTCGACC
>JALSHL010000174.1 GCA_026982255.1 Paracoccaceae bacterium
GCGCACAGCGGACAGAATTTCCAGCCCCCGCGAAATTCCTACCCCGCGAGGCGAGGATAGCGATGTCCGGTTGGCCTTGTCGAAACTGCCCTTGAATACAAACCCTATGTCCAGTTCCGCACAGGTTCCGGCCAGATGTTCCGCTATGGTTACCGCATGTTCCGCGCTTTCCAGCTGACACGGTCCGGCAATCAACACCATCGGCAACCCGTTGGAAACCCGTACATTGCCGATTCCGACGCTCCGCATCGCGCTAGACACTGATCTGTTCGCGCAGAATCGAAACCGTCAGCGAGATCAGGATATAGATACCCATGAACACCACAAAGGCCAGAAGGGTGTTTTCCAGCTTGCGCGGATAGGTCGGCACGTCGGGCGCGATCGGGATCACCCCCATGCTCAGATAGCGCACCTGCCGGTTCGCCTCGATCCGCGCGGCCTCCAGTTGCTGCAGAGCCTCCTGCAACATGACCTGTCGTGTCGCGAGGTTGGTTTCGGCAATTTTCAGCTCTGCCGAGACCTCGGCAAGCGACAGGCTGTTGTCTGTCGTTTCCGTCAACTGCGCGCGCAATTCCTTGACCCTGTCCTCGGACCGGCGGATCTCCCGCATGAGGGCGTCCACCCGCACCTGGTTCGGTTGCGGATTGTCCAGTAATTCCGCCAGACTCATGCGTTTGGCCTCCAGCTGGATTTCCAGTGCGTTCACAATACTCATCTGCGAGGCTATTTCCGCCTCGGCACTCAGAACTCCGCGCTCTTTCTGCAGTTCCAGAACCCGTTGCTGCGCATCCAGCATTGCCTGCTCGGCCTGTGCGTATACCTGCATGCTACCCTCCATCTGGTCCTCGCGCACCCGCTGGGACAAATGGTCGACCCGTTCCTCGGCATATTTGATCAGGGCCTCGGCAAAGCGTTGCGAGGTTTCGGGGTCGGCCGCGACGACCTCCAACCGGATCACACCCTCGGTGGGGTCGAACCCGACCTTCACATATTTCTTGTAGATTTTGTAAGCGGCCTCGAACGACGCCCCCTCGGGCAAACGGTGCAGCCTGTCGATAAAATCCTGTTCGAAATGGGCGCGGTAGCCCTCCTCGGCGTCCAGCCGCTCCATCGCTTCGCGCGATGTCAGGTATCCCTGCACGACAATGGAATCCGAGGCATTGGCAAAACCGGTTCCGGCCAGCAGCCCGCCCAGCCCGAGCGTGCCGGTGTTTTCCGATTTCTGGATCACGAATTCCGCCTTGGTTTCATAAAGATCGGTGGCTTGCGTGTAGTAGAACCAGCCCACAACAAACGTCGGCAAGGCCACAAAAAACAGCAACCGCAGCAGCAGCAAACCGAGGCGCAGGCGGCGGCGGCGCACCAGTTCGCGCTGGATGGCATGCACTTCGGCCAGCCGTTCAGCATCGTTGATGGTCATATTGGCGGCGTCCTGCTGCCCCAGAGCACCGGCGCCCTTGCCGGCCAGCGGTTTGTCGCCCTCGTCACCACCGTCGAGCATGGAAACATCGTCGCGCAGAATGTCGATGCCGCGTTCTTCCAGCAACTGTGCCGCGTGTTCATCGCTCTCGAAAGCCAGGCCCATCCGGCGTGCCTTGCGCCGCGCCTTGCGGTAATACCCCGGGCGCCGCTTCTTGCGGGCCTCCGCCGTTTTCTGCTCGGCAATCTCGCGGTCTTCAGGCGTCATAATTATACATCTCTTTCGCTTCCTCGAGCGTATCGAACATATGCAGGCGCCCATTGCGCAGCACACCTGCCGAGGAACAGTATTTCTCAAGCGTCTTGGGGCTGTGCGACACAATTACAACCGTTGAACGGCGGAGCCTCTCGCGCAGGACATTACCCGCCTTGCGATTGAACTCCACGTCGGTTGTGCCCGGCATCCCCTCGTCAATAAGATATATATCGAAATCCAGCGCCAATAGCAGCGAAAAAGTGAAGCGCGACTTCATCCCAGAGGAATAGGTGCTGAGCGGCATATCGAAATATTCGTCCAGCGACGCCAGATAGCGGCAGAAAGCCTCGGTATAATCGGGGTCCAGTCCATAGAGCCGACCGATATAGCGCGCGTTCTCGGCAGCGGTGTGGGCCACATTCACGCCCCCCATGAAGCTCATCGGAAAGGAAACCCGCGAGCGGCGGATGATTTCCCCCTCGTCGGGTTTTTCCAGTCCGGCCATCATGTTGATGATCGTGGTTTTGCCGGTGCCGTTCGGCGCAAGGATCCCCATGGAGCGCCCCAGCTCGATCTTGAAGCTGGCCTGGTCCAGAATGACCTTGCGCTGGACACCGGTCCAGAAGGATTTACTGACGTTTCGAAATTCGATCATATCGGTGCCGACTATAGCCTGTTTTGCAACGGATACACCCGCTTTATCGCCACAGTATCGCCAAACAGGTTACCGGAATGCAAATCGTGCGTCCCGTGCGTCACTCGACCCTGGTAACACGCATCAGCTTGCCGACAACAATCGCGATGACCGCAGCGCCGAAACTGAACAGCGCGCCCATCTTGGCCGCATCCTG
>JALSHL010000175.1 GCA_026982255.1 Paracoccaceae bacterium
CGCCGCCTGATCGACAAATTTCTGCACCACGTTGTCGGGATAGTTGGTGTAGCCCACCCCGTTGGAGCCGCGCAGCAGCATCTGGATCATCAGGTTGGGCATACGCTGGCGCAGATCGCGCAGACGTTGCCACGGGCATTCCTGCAGGAACCGGTAGGCCACGTCGAAGGTGGCGCCGCCCCATGCCTCCATGCTGAACAGTTGCGGCAGGTTGTGGGCATAGGATTCCGCCACGTTGAGCATGTCGATGGAGCGCATACGGGTCGCCAGCAAGGACTGGTGCGCGTCGCGCATGGTGGTGTCGGTCAGCAGCAGTTTTTTCTGCTCCAGCATCCAGTCGGCCACGGCCTGCGGTCCCTTGTCGGCCAGCAGGTTGCGGGTGCCGTAGGCCGGTTCGGCGGCGACGAATTCCGGCACGCGCGGCGGGCGGGCGTGGGCCGGGGGTCTGGCGCGGCCTTCGGTCTCCGGATGGCCGTTCACCGTAATGTCGGCGATGTAGGTCAGGATTTTGGTGGCACGGTCGCGGCGCTTTTTGAATTTGAACAGCTCCGGCGTGTTGTCGATGAATTTGGTGGTGTAGGTGTTGTTCAGGAAAACCGGATGTTTCAGCAGGTTTTCCACGAAGGCAATGTTGGTGGACACGCCGCGGATGCGGAATTCGCGCAGGGCGCGGTCCATGCGGGCAATCGCCATTTCCGGCGTCGGCGCCCATGCGGTCACCTTTTCCAGCAAACTGTCGTAATAGCGCGTAATCACCGCGCCCGAATAGGCCGTGCCGCCGTCCAGACGGATGCCCATGCCGGTGGCACCGCGATAGGCGGTGATGCGGCCGTAGTCGGGGATGAAATTGTTCTGCGGGTCCTCGGTGGTGATACGGCATTGCAGGGCGTGGCCGTTGAGCGTGATGTCGTCCTGCGAGGCCTTGCCGGTGGCCTGTTCGATGGTCGCGCCCTCGGCAATCATGATCTGCGCGCGCACGATGTCGATACCGGTGACTTCCTCGGTGACGGTGTGTTCCACCTGCACGCGGGGGTTTACCTCGATGAAAAAGAATTCCTCTGTGTCCATGTCCATCAGGAATTCGACGGTCCCCGCACATTCATAGCCCACATGGGCGCAGATCTTGCGGCCCAGCGCGCAAAGCTCCTCGCGCTGTTCCTGCGTCAGATAGGGGGCGGGGGCGCGCTCCACGACCTTCTGGTTGCGGCGCTGGACCGAGCAATCCCGTTCCCACAGGTGATAGATCTGCCCGTGTTGATCGCCGAGTATCTGGACCTCCACATGGCGGGCCTTCTGCACGAGGCGTTCGAGGTAGCCCTCGCCGTTGCCGAAGGCGGCCTCGGCCTCGCGCCGGCCCTCCAGCACCATGTCCTCCAGTTCGTCGGGGGTCATGATCGGACGCATACCGCGACCGCCGCCGCCCCAGCTGGCCTTGAGCATGAAGGGATAGCCGACCTCCTCCGCCATGCGCCGGACCTCGGCCATGTCGTCGGGCAGGACACCGGTGGCGGGCACGACGGGGACGCCCGCCTCGATCGCCACACGCCGCGCGCTGGCCTTGTCACCAAGCTGGCGCATGGTGGCGGCTTTCGGGCCGATGAAGGTGATGCCGGCCGCAGTGCAGGCATCAACGAAATCGGGGTTTTCCGACAGCAGGCCGTAACCCGGGTGGATGGCGTCCGCGCCACATTCGCAGGCGACACGGATGATTTCCTCGATGCTCAGATAGGCGGCAACCGGACCCAGACCGGCACCGATACGATAGGCCTCGTCCGCCTTGAAACGGTGCAGCGAGAGCTTGTCCTCTTCCGCATAGACCGCCACCGTGCGTTTGCCCATTTCATTGGCGGCACGCATGATGCGGATGGCGATCTCGCCACGGTTGGCAATCAGGATTTTGCGGAAGTTTTTCATCACGGAACCTTTCGGAGGATTGGGTGACGGAGGTTTGCGCGGGTTTTATCCGCTGGAGCCGGGGTTTTCAATGCGGCAAAGGCGGGCTCGGAACATTTTGCGAACATCCCCCTTTTATTCGCTGCGGGTTGCGGCTAGTTTAGAGACCATGAACGAACATGACTTCGATGAATCGGACGCCTTCGAGGCCGCCGCCGACATTCCCCTGTCGCAACAGGCGATGGGGGGACGGGCGGCGCCCTATCTCGATACGCTGAACCCGCCGCAACGCGAGGCGGTGGAAACCCTTGACGGGCCGGTGCTGGTGTTGGCGGGGGCGGGAACCGGCAAAACCAAGGCATTGACGACGCGGATTGCGCATCTGCTGAACACCGGACGGGCGCGGCCCAACGAAATCCTGTCGGTGACCTTCACCAACAAGGCCGCGCGCGAGATGAAGGACCGTGTCGGCCAGTCGGTCGGCGGGGTGGTCGAGGGGATGCCGTGGATGGGCACCTTCCATTCGCTCTGCGTCAAGCTGCTGCGCCGCCATGCGGAGCTGGCCGGGCTGAAATCGAATTTCACCATTCTGGACACCGACGACCAGATCCGGCTGCTGAAGC
>JALSHL010000176.1 GCA_026982255.1 Paracoccaceae bacterium
AATTTTCGTAAACGTCGTGGAAATTATTCCCCGATAAACCGCACCGCGCCGATGTGGTCGAGGTTGCGGTTGCGCTGCGCGTAGTCGATGCCGTAGCCGACGACAAACTTGTCGGGGATCTCGAAACCGATCCAGTCGGCGGAAATATCCACCTCGCGGCGCGAGGGTTTGTCGAGCAGGGCACAGATTTTCAGGCGTTTCGGGTTGCGGGTCTGCAACATCTCGGTCACCTGTTTCAGGGTGTGGCCGGTATCGACGATGTCTTCCACCACCAGCACGTCGCGGCCCTCGATCTCTCCGCGGATGTCTTTCAGGATGCGGACCTCGCGGCTGCTCTCGGTGGAATTGCCGTAGGAGGAGGTTTCGAGGAAGTCGATCTCGCACGGCAGGTCAAGCTCGCGGGCGAGGTCGGCGATGAACACGAACGATCCGCGCAGCAGGCCGATCACGATCAGCTTGTCGGTGTCGGCGAAATATTCGGAAATCTCGCGCGCCAGCGATTCCACCCGCGCGGCGATGGATTTGGCCGAAATCATCTCGTCGATGACATAATTTGAATGGTCCATACAGAAGCCCTTGTGAATCGCCCTATGTTAGCGCATTTAAAGCGCAAAGCCCCGCGACAATCCATCCCGTGGCACAGATTGATTTACGGGAGCATATAAGCCCCTATGCCGACACACGCCGAAAAACGTATCATGCCGCACAGCGCGCAGCAGATGTATGATCTGATTGCCGATATCAACGCCTATCCGCAGTTCCTGCCATGGTGTGTGGGCGCGCGTATCCGCAAACGCACGATGATGCCGGACGGCTCCGAAGTGCTGGACGCCGATCTGGTGATCTCGTTCAAGCTGTTTCGCGAGAAATTCGGCTCGCGCGTGACGCTTTATCCCGACGAGCGCCGGATCGACGTGGAATATCTGGACGGGCCGTTCCGCTATCTGAACAACCACTGGCAGTTCACGCAGCTGGAGGACGGCACCTGCGAGGTGGATTTCTTCGTCGATTTCGAATTCAAGTCCGCGATGTTGCAGGCCGTGATCGGCGTGGTGTTCAACGAGGCGATGCAGCGGATTGTGCGCGCCTTCGAGCAGCGCGCACAGGATCTCTACGGCTCTACGACGTAAGGTCGTAGGCGCGCTCGCCGTGGGAGGAGAGGTCGAGTCCGGTGGACTCGTCCTCGGGACTGACGCGGATTTTCAGGAAGATTTGCAGGACCTTGATAATCAGCGTGGTGACGACGAGGGTAAACACCCCGACAATCGCCAGCGTGCCGAGTTGTGCGCCCCATGCGCCGGCGCCGAAGACCGCGATCATGATGGTGCCGAAGATGCCGCCGACGCCATGCACCGCGAACACATCCAGCGTGTCGTCGATCCTGATTTTGTTTTTGACGATGTTGACGGCCTCTTGCGTGATGATTCCGGCAATGGCGCCGATGATCAGGGCCTCTACCGGTCCGACGAAGCCCGAGGCGGGAGTGATGGAGGCAAGGCCCGCGATGGCCCCGGTGGCGAGGCCGAGAAGCGAGGCGGTGCCGTAGCGGATTTTTTCATACAGCACCCATGTCAGCGAGGCGGTGGCGGCGGAAATATGCGTAACCACCAGCGCCATGGCCGCGCCACCGTCGGCGGCCAGTTGCGATCCGGCGTTGAAGCCGAACCAGCCGACCCAGAGCATCGAGGCGCCGATCATCACCATGCCCGGATTATGCGGCGGTTTCGATTTGTCGCGGCGCGGGCCGAGGATGAAGGCGATAACCAGTGCCGCGATGGCGGCGGTTTCGTGTACCACGACACCGCCGGCGAAGTCCCGCACGCCGGTTTCGCCGAAAATACCGCCGTCCGACAGGAATCCGCCGCCCCAGATCCAGTGGGCGACAGGGGCGTAGACCAGCAGCATCCACAGACCGGAAAAGGCGAGGACGAAGGCGAAGGATATCCGCTCGACATAGGCGCCGACGATCAGCGCGGGGGTGATGATGGCGAAGGTCATCTGGAAGGCGAAGAACAGCACCTCCGGGATGGAGCCGAACAGAGTGTCGGCGTCAACGCCGCTCAGGAAAGCCTTGGTGAGGCCGCCCCAGTAGCCGGTCTCGCCCGGGCCGAAGGCGATGGAATAGCCCGCCGCCAGCCACAGGATCGTCATCAGGCTGGCGATCGACATGGTTTGCATCAGGACGGAAAGGACATTTCGCGACCGCACCAGTCCGCCGTAAAACAGCGCCAGTCCGGGCAATGTCATAAAAAGAACGAGGGCCGTAGCAACGATGATCCAGGCGGTATCTGCGCCAACCATATCTGTATTCCCTTTTATTGTTTATTGCGCCCGCCTTTGCCGACGGTTTCGCGGCGGGAATAGCGCGGAAGGGCAGCCTCGGGATGGCAAAACCGGCCGAATCGGGCAGTTTGTCGCGCCATTGCCTGTAAAATAGGCTGAATTTCAGGATGTCGCCCAGATTTTAGGCAAAATTATAAAACCTGCGCTTTTTCGAGCAGCAGCGTCAGGGCAGTTTCCACCGTGGCCATACGCACCGCGTCGCGCCCGAGCGGGCCGAACTCGCGGACCGATGTTTCCACACCGTCGGCGGTGGCGACGGCGAACCAGACGCGGCCTTCGGGCTTGTCACCGTCCGCACCGGGTCCGGCGACTCCGGTGACGGCCACGCTGAGCGCGGCATCGGAGGCGGTCAGCGCGCCAAGCGCCATCTGGCGGGCGACCGGTTCGGAAACCGCGCCGTGGTCGCGCAACATGGCTGCGGGCACGCCGAGCAGGGCGGTTTTGGACGGATAGGAATAGGTGACAAAACCGCGATCGACCACGGCGGAGGATCCGGCGATGTCGGTCAGGGCGGCGGCGATCATGCCGCCGGTGCAGCTCTCGGCTGTGGCGACCATCCAGCCGCGCGACTTGCAGGCCTCCAGCACATCGCTTGCAAGCTGCGGGAACCCGATCACTGGATCAGCCCGTGGTAAATTCCGGCAGCCGCCATCACCACGACAGCAGCCATCAGGCCAGCGATTACGTCATCGAGGATGACGCCGAGCGGTGTGTGTTTGCGGTCGGCCCAGCCGACGGGGCCGGGCTTCCAGATGTCGAACAGACGGAAGAATATGAAGGCCGTGACCCATCCGGGGTAGGGGAACAGCCATTGCGGCTGATCATTGGCCCACATGCCGTAGGAGAGCGGCAGCAGGGCGATCCAGATACCGACAACCTCGTCAATCACGATTTCCGAAGGGTCGTGGTTGTCCTTGCCCGCCGTCTCGACCTTGATGGCCCACCAGCCGGTCAGAAAGGCGACGATGGTGGCGACAAGCAGGCCCGGGAAGCCGAGCAGCCCGTGCAAGATCCACGCCACCGGAATGGCGGCGGCGGTGCCCCATGTGCCGGGGGCCTTGGGCAGCAGCCCGATTCCGAAAAAGGTCGTGATAAGCCGTGTCATGATTTTACCAGTGTTGCTGTGGCCATGGCGGCGATACCCTCGCCGCGGCCGGTGAAACCGAGTTTTTCCGAAGTGGTCGCCTTGACCGAAACGCGATCGGCCGGAATGCCGAGGAGCAAAGCCATACGCTCGCGCATTTTCAGGGCATGCGGTCCGATTTTCGGCCGTTCGCAAATAATGGTGCAATCGACGTTGGAAATGGCGAATTCCCGCGCTGCCGCCCGTTCGACCGCCTTGGTCAGGAAAATGGCGGAGTTGGCACCTTTCCATTCCTCCTCGCTCGGCGGAAACCACTGGCCTATGTCGCCTTCGGCCAGCGCACCGAATATGGCGTCGGTGACCGCGTGCATGGCCACATCGGCGTCGGAATGTCCGGCAAGCGACTGGTCATGCGCGATACGGATACCGCAAAGGGTGACGTGGTCGCCGTCGGTGAATTTATGCACGTCGAAACCGTTTCCGGTGCGAATATCCATGTGTTTGTCCAGCATTTTCGCCGCCCGCTCGAAATCAGTGGGCGTAGTGAGTTTGAAATTTTCCGGTGCGCCTTCGGTGATCGCGACCTTGTAACCGGCGGCGAAGGCCACCGCCACATCGTCAAGCGCCGGAGCTTTGGCGGCGCGGTGTGCCGACAGGATGGCGTCGAAATGGAAACCCTGCGGGGTTTGCGCGCGATAGAGGCTCTCGCGCGGTTGCTCGGCCAGAATACGGCCGCGCCCGCCTTTCCAGAGCGCATCGACCACCGGCAGGGCCGGGAAGGCGGCCTTGTGGGTTGCCAGCGCCGCCAGAACGCCGGAAATCACCGCGTGACTGACAAAGGGGCGGGCGGCGTCGTGAATCAACACGGTTTCGGGGGCGTGTTGTTCGAGCGCCTCCAGCCCCTTGAGGACAGAGTCCTGCCGCTCCGCGCCACCGAAAACCGAGGGCAGGATGCCCTCCATGCCGCTGGTGGCAATGGCGTAGCGGCCGGCGTCGTCGGGGTGGATGACCACCTGCACCGCATCCACTTCGGGGTGCGACAGCAGGGAGTCGATGGTCCGGCGCAGGACCGTCACGCCGCCGAGCGCACGATACTGTTTCGGCACATCGCCACCGGCACGGGTGCCGCGGCCCGCGGCAACTATCAGGGCTATCGTTTTCATGGCTCCGGTTTAGAGCAAGGGCGCGCGGCCCTCAACCATTGTCGCACCGGAATACTTGGTGTATGTCGGGGTGAATCTGCACAAGGAATAGGCAAAGTGTCCATAACGCTGGGAAATATAGCAGTCGGCCCGCCGGTATTGCTGGCACCGATGGCGGGAATCACCGATTTGCCGTTCCGCAACATCGTGCAGGGTTTCGGCGCCGGTCTGGTGGTGTCCGAGATGATCGCCAGTCAGGAAATGGTGCAGGCGCGCAGCACGCCGCATTTGCGGGCGGAACTGGGGCTGGACGGCAGCCGCACCGCCGTACAGATCGCGGGACGCGAGGCCGGCTGGATGGGGGAATGTGCGCGGATGCTCGAAGGGCAGGGGGCGCGGATAATCGACATCAACATGGGCTGTCCGGCGAAACGGGTGACCAGCGGCTATTCCGGTTCGGCCCTGATGAAAGCACCGGACCACGCGCTTTCGCTGATCGAGGCAGTCGTGGCGGCGGTGGATGTGCCGGTGACGCTGAAGATGCGGCTTGGCTGGGATGACGATTGCCTGAACGCACCGGATATTGCGCGCCGTGCCGAGGAAGCGGGCGTGCAGATGGTGACGGTTCACGGGCGCACGCGCTGCCAGTTTTACAAGGGGTCGGCCGACTGGGCCGCGATTGGGGCGGTGAAACAAGCCGTAAGCATTCCGGTGATTGCCAACGGCGATATTGTCGACACGGCCAGCGCACGGCAGGCGCTGGCGCTGTCGGGGGCCGACGGGGTGATGATCGGGCGCGGGGCCGAGGGGCGGCCGTGGATACTGGCGCAGGTGGCGGCGGAACTGGCGGGGCAGACCTATACCCCGCCACGCGGTGCGGCGCTGGCAGCGGTTATTCTGGAACATTACGAGGCGATGATTGCCTTCTACGGTGCGGAAACCGGCGTGAAAACCGCGCGCAAACACCTGAGCTGGTATCTGGAGCGGCTGGCGGGCGGGGCGGAATTGCGCGCCCGTATCATCCGCGAAACCGATCCGGCGCGGGTTCTGCGCGAATTGCGGGCCGGTTTGCCCGATTGTCAGGCGCTGGAGGCGGCATGAGGGATTACGAGGCATTATGGAGTGCCATCCCCTATCCGGCCTTTGTCATCGGGGAAAATGGCCATGTGGCGGCCTGCAACAGCGCGGCGGAGGTGTTTGCCTCTACCTCGCAAAAACAGATGCAGGCGCGGCCGCTGGCGGATTTTGTCGGCGCGGGCAGCGCCGTTGTCGATGTGGTGGAGCAGGCGCGGGCGGGGGGATCCTCGGTCGTGCTGCATGATGTGGAGGTCGTCTGGGCCGATATCGCGCCGCGGCTGAACAACCTGCATGCCTCGGCCATGGCGAATGGCGAGGTGCTGTTGCTGTGCCATCCGCGCGGGCTGGCGGAAAAGATGGACCGCTCGCTGACGCACCGCGCGGCGGCGCGCTCCGTCACGGGAATGGCGGCGATGTTGGCGCACGAGATCCGCAATCCGCTGGCCGGTATCAACGGCGCGGCGCAATTGCTGGCCATGAGCGCGACGGACGAGGATCAGGAACTGACACAGCTTATCCAGGACGAGATCAAGCGCATCGGCGATCTGGTGGCGCGGGTCGAACAATTCGGTGATCTGCGCCCCGCCAGCCGCGAGGCGGTGAATATCCACGATGTGCTGGACCGCGCCAAACGGGCCGCGACCGCCGGTTTCGCCACCCATGCGCGGTTTGTTGAAGAATACGATCCCTCGCTGCCGCCGGTGGCGGGCAATGCGGACCAGTTGATACAGGTATTCCTGAACCTGTTCAAAAACGCTGCCGAGGCCATCCCCGAGGTTGGCGGAAGCATCACCATCAAGACGGCCTTCCGGCAGGGGGTGCGGCTGCAACTGCCGGGGCAGAAATCGGAAAGCCTGCCGCTGGAGGTCTCGGTCATCGACAACGGGCCGGGGATTCCGAAAAACCTGATCGACGATATTTTCGACCCTTTTGTCAGTTCGAAGGCGGCGGGAACGGGGCTGGGGTTGTCGCTGGTCTCGAAGATCATCGCGGATCATGGCGGTGTGGTGGAATGTGATTCACACCCCGGCCGCACGCGATTCCGCGTGTTGCTGCCGATCTGGCGCGAACACAAAAACACGGAGGCCGGATAATGGACGGCACGATTATTGTTGCGGACGACGACCGCACCATCCGCACGGTTCTGAGCCAGGCGCTGACCCGTGCGGGGTGCCGGGTGCGCTCGACCGGCGCGATCTCGACCCTGTGGCGCTGGATCGAGGAGGGCGAGGGCGATGTGGTGGTTACCGATGTGATGATGCCGGACGGCGATGCGCTCGACATTCTGCCGGCGATCAAAAAGAAACGTCCCGCCCTGCCGGTGATCGTGATGAGCGCGCAGAATACCGTTATGACTGCCATTCGCGCGACCGAAACGGGGGCCTATGACTACCTGCCCAAGCCCTTTGACCTGAAGGACCTGCTGGCGACGGTGAACAAGGCGCTAGCACATAATGCGGCGCCGGCGCGACCGGTCGACAAGGACGAGGACCTGCCGCTGATCGGGCGCTCGCCGGCAATGCAGGAGGTCTACCGCATCATGGCGCGGCTGATGAATGCGGACCTCGGGGTGATGGTGACGGGGGATTCGGGAACCGGCAAGGAACTGGTGGCGCAGGCGCTGCACGATTTCGGCCATCGCAAGCAGGGGCCATTCGTGGCCCTCAACATGGCCGCCATCCCGCCGGAAAACATCGAGGCGGAACTGTTCGGGATCGAGGCCGATCCGGCCGGCGGCACCGCCGTCAAGGGCCGGTTCGAACAGGCGGACCGCGGCACGCTGTTCCTCGACGAGGTCGGCGATATGCCGATGGAGGCGCAAACGCGGCTGTTGCGGGTGTTGCAGGAGGGCGAGTTTACCCGTGTCGGCGGGCATGAAACCCGCCGCGCCGACGTGCGCATCATCGCCGCCACAAATCAGGATCTGCGGGCACGGATCAACGAAGGCTCGTTCCGCGAGGATCTGTTCTATCGCCTGAATGTCGTGCCGATCCGCCTGCCGTCCCTGCGCGAGCGGCTGGAGGACATTCCCGATCTGGCCCGCCATTTCCTGCGCCAGGCCGAAAGCGAGGGCCTGCCGAGCAAGGCGATCTCCAACGAGGCGCTGGAGGTGCTGAAACAGCAGCCCTGGAGCGGCAACGTGCGCGAGTTGCAGAACCTGATGCGGCGGCTGGCGGTGCTGTGCCCCGACGACGTGATCAGCGACAAGATCGTCACGCAGGAAATCACCATGCGCCCCAGTTCCGCCATGCAGCCGGTGGAGGCGCGCGGCGAGCGGCTGTCCACCTCGATCGAGAACCACCTGCGGCGCTATTTCGACCTGCACGGCGATGCCCTGCCGCCGCCGGGCCTGTATCAGCGGATTTTGCAGGAGGTGGAGTTGCCGCTGATCGCCCTGTCGCTGGCAGCAACACGGGGAAACCAGCTCAAAACCGCCGAATTGCTGGGCATCAACCGCAATACACTCAGAAAAAAGATCAAGGAGCTCGACATTCAGGTGACACGGGGCAAGAAGATGATGTAAACATGTCACATATTGCGGCATAAACAACAGAATCTGTTTCTATCTTGCAACAAAGCGCCCTGAGAACGAGTTTTTCCAGACTGGAAGCCCTGCGCACCAATCGCATGATGCGTTCGGCTGTGACCCTGTCTCTGGTGATCCTCGGGCCGGTTCTGGTAATCGCCACCTTCCTGTTTTTCGGGGCCTTCGACCGGCCAGGCGATCCGCAGCTGTTGCGGATGGTGGTGCTGGCCGACCTGATTTATGTGCTGATTGTCGCGGCGCTGGTATCGCGGCAGGTGGTGCGGATCATCGCGGCGCGGCGGCGGCGATCGGCGGGATCGAAACTGCATTTGCGCCTGACCGGCGTATTTACCATGACCGCGCTGATCCCGACCGTGCTGGTGGCAATATTTGCCGCGGTGACGCTGAATTTCGGGCTGGAGAGCTGGTTTTCCGACCGGGTGCGGCAAGTGGTGAACAACTCGCTGACCGCCGCGCAGGCTTATGAACGCGAACACCGCGACACGCTGGAGGCGGATGCCAAGGTGCTGCAACGCTATCTGGACGCCCAGAAACGCCGCGTGCCGTTGCTGGGCGATTCCGAATTGCGGCAATATCTGAACCGCGGACAATTGCAGATGCAGCGCACCCTTTCCGAGGCCTTTGTGATCGACACCGCCGGCGATATCGTGGTGCGCGGCGAGCGGTCCTATCTGTTCGATTTCGAAAAACCCTCACCCGCGGATATCCGCCGCGCGCTGGCAGGCAATGTCGTGATCATCCAGGACTGGGGCAACAACGAGTTCCGGGCGCTGGTGCCGCTGGAGGCCTATCCCGACCGGCTGCTCTATGTCACACGGCCGGTGGACGGGAATATCCTGTCGCTGCTGGATGACACCAAGGAAACCGTCGCGCTCTATAACCAGCTGGAGAGCGAGCGCGGCAAGCTGCTGTTCGAATTCGCGCTGATCTATCTGGGGTTCGCGCTGATCGTTATACTGGCAGCGGTATGGTTCGGCATGTGGTTCGCCGAGCGGCTTTCGCGTCCCGTCGGGCGGCTGGCCGGTGCGGCGGAGCGGGTCGGGAGGGGGGATCTCGACGTGCGGGTGATCGAGGAGAAAGGCGACGACGAGATTGCCATCCTCGGGCGGACCTTCAACAATATGATCGCGCAGGTACGCGGGCAGCGCAATGCGTTGCTGGAGGTGCATGCCGAAACGGAAAAACGCCGGCGGCTGTTCGATTCCGTGCTGTCGGGGGTGACGGCCGGGGTGATCGGGCTGGATGCGGCAGGCAATGTCGAATTCCTGAACGCCGCGGCCGCGAAACTGCTGGGGCTGGACGCGGAAACGGATCTCGGGCGCGCGCTGGCGGACACCGTTCCGGAATTCGCGCCGTTGCTGGAGCGCCTCGGGCGCCGCGGGCGGACGGTCGAGCAGGGGGAAATCGCGCTTGTGCGTGGCGGAAAACAGGAAAACCTGCTGGTCAGGATCGCCGCACGCCGTACGCAGGAGGGCAGGGTCGAGGGCTATGTGATTGCCTTTGACGATGTGACCGATCTGGTTTCGGCGCAGCGCATGGCAGCCTGGGGCGACGTGGCGCGCCGGATCGCGCACGAAATCAAGAACCCGCTGACGCCGATCCAGTTGTCGGCCGACCGGCTGCGGCGCAAGTTCGGACCGATGGTCGGCGAGGAACGCGAAACGCTGGAGCAATATGCCGATGTGATTATCCGACAGACCGGGGATTTGCGCCGCATTGTCGATGAATTCGCCAAGTTCGCCCGCATGCCGGCCCCCGAGAAACGCGCGGTCGATCTGCGCGACATCCTGCGCGATACGGTATTGTTGCAGAACGAGGCGGATCCGGACATCACCGTGACCCTGCAGGCACCGGAGGAACCGGTGATGGCCAGCCTTGATCCCGCCTTGATGGGGCAGGCCTTTACCAACCTGATCAAGAACGCGCGCGAAGCCGTTGCCGAAAAACGGAAAACATCGGATACAAAAGGCGAGGTGCGTGTGCTGGTCGAACCTGACGGTCGCAATGTTGTAATCCGTATTCAGGACAACGGCATCGGCCTGCCAGCCAATCGCGCGCGGCTGTTCGAGCCTTATGTGACCCACCGCGACAGTGGCACGGGGCTGGGGCTGTCGATTGTAAAAAAGATCATCGAGGAACACGAAGGGTATCTGGAGTTGCGCGATGCGCCCTCGTTCGGCGACGGGGAAACCGGCGGAGCCGAGGCCGTGGTTACGCTGCCGCTGATACAGAATAACGAGCAAGAACAAGGGACCCCCGCAGGGGATGGAGAATAATGGGTGATATACTGGTTGTAGACGACGAAAGGGACATTCGCGAACTGATCGGGGATATCCTGCGCGACGAAGGGCATTCGGTGCGGCTGGCCGGGGATTCCGATTCCGCCTTTGCCGCGATCAACGACTCGCCGCCCGATCTGGTGATCCTCGATATCTGGCTCAAGGAGAGCAAGCTGGACGGGATCGACATCCTGAAATCCGTGCGTCGCGACAATCCCGATATTCCGGTAGTGATTATTTCCGGTCACGGCAATATCGAGATCGCTGTGGCAGCGGTGAAGCAGGGGGCCTATGACTTTATCGAGAAACCGTTCAATATCGACCAGTTGATCGTGGTGATCGGGCGGGCGCTGGAGGCCTCGAAACTGCGGCGGGAGAATGCGGCGCTGCGAAAACAGGAGTCGCAAAACGCGGTGATGGTCGGGGAAAGTCCCGCCTTCAAGGCGCTGAAAAGCCAGCTGGAAAAGGTGGCCGGCGCCAACAGCCGGATCATGCTGACCGGTGCCGCCGGTGTCGGCAAGGATGTGGCCGCGCGGTTTATCCACGCCAACGGTCCGCGGGCGAACGGGCCGTTTGTCACCGTAAATTCCGCCTCGATAGAGCCGGAACGTATGGAGGAGGTGCTGTTCGGGCGGGAATCGCCGGAACGCGGGCACGAGCCGGGGCTGTTCGAACGGGCGCACAACGGCATTCTGTTTTTCGACGAAGTGGCCGACATGCCCTATGGCACCCAGTCCAAAATCCTGCGGGTGCTGGTGGACCAGAGCTTTACCCGTGTTGGCGGGCAGGATGTGGTGCGGGTGGATGTGCGCGTGATTTCCGCCACCAACCGCGATCTGCGGCGGGAGATCAGCAAGGGGAATTTCCGCGAAGAACTGTTCCATCGTCTGAACGTGGTGCCGATCGAGGTGCCGGATCTGGAGGCACGGCGCACGGATATTCCGCTTTTGTGCGAACATTTCGTCAAGGAACTGAACGCCACGCAGGGTTTGCCGCTGCGCGAGATGTCCGAAGGGGTGCTGGCCCAGATGCAGATCATGGACTGGCCCGGCAATATCCGGCAATTGCGTAATACGGTCGAGCGGATGCTGATCCTCGGCCCCGACAGCGGGCCGGTGGAGGCAAGCGAGTTGCCCGGCAGCGTCGAGAGCGAGGCGCGCTATTCCATCGGTGCAAGTTTTGCCACCATGCCGCTGCGCGAGGCGCGCGAGATGTTCGAGCGGGAATACCTGATCTCGCAAATCAACCGGTTTTCGGGCAATATTTCCCGCACCGCGAATTTCGTCGGCATGGAACGTTCGGCGCTGCATCGCAAGCTCAAGTCCCTCGATATTGTCACCGGACAGAAGGGTGGTGCGAGGAAGGCCGGCGATTGACGCCCGCGGCGGAATAGGCGCATAACAACGCGGTAGAAACCGCTCGGACAGGAATTCGCGATGAAGATCATCATTTGTGGGGCAGGGCAGGTCGGCTGGCAGCTGGCGCGCTACCTTTCGACCGAGAACAACAGCGTCACCGTGGTAGACAACAATGCCGCGCTGGTGCGCCGGATTACCGACGCGATGGACGTGAGCGGCGTGGCGGGGTTTGCCTCGCACCCCGATGTGCTTGAACGCGCCGGTGCCCGCGACGCGGACATGATTATCGCCGCGACCTTTTCGGACGAGGTGAACATGGTCACCTGTCAGGTGGCCCATTCGGTGTTCGAGGTGCCGCGCAAGATCGCGCGCCTGCGGGCGCAGGCCTATCTCGACCCGGAGTATTCCGACCTTTACCGGCGCGAACATCTGCCGATCGACGTGATTATCTCGCCGGAACGCGAGGTTGCGCAGGCGGCCTTGCGGCGGCTTGCGGCACCGGCGTCCTTCGATACCGAAAGCTTCATCGACGACAGGGTGCAACTGGTCGGGCTGAGCCTTGGCAAGGATTGTGCGGTGCTGAACACGCCGTTGCGCCAGCTGTCGGAGCTGTTTTCAACCCTGCGCGCCGTGGTCGTCGGCGTGCGGCGCAAAGGCAAGCTGTTCGTGCCCCATCCCAACGACCAGTTGTTCCCGGGCGACCAGACCTATCTGCTGGTCGCGACGGAGGACGTGCCCCGCACCTACGAGATTTTCGGCAAATCGAACCCGAACACCGGCCGCGCCATCATTATCGGCGGAGGCAATGTCGGGCTGTTCGTGGCCGAGGCACTGGAAACCGGCACCCGCCGCGTGCGCGCCAAGGTGATCGAGGTGGACCGGAAGCGGGCCGAGGTGGTCGCCGACGCGCTGGAGCGCACGATTGTGCTGAACGGCGACGGGCTGGACATGGCTCTGCTGGAAGAGGCGAATATCGACAAGGCCGACGCGGTGCTGGCGGTGACCGATGACGACAAGACCAACCTTCTGACCTGTGCCCGCGCCAAGGCGGCAGGTGCCCCGCTGACCATTTCGCTGGTCAACGACCCCAGTCTGACCACCCTGCTGGAGCCGCTGGGTATCGACGCGTTCATCAACCCGCGCGCCACCACGGTTTCGTCGATCCTGCGCCATATACGGCACGGCTCGGTCCACAAGGTCTATTCCATCGGTGACGCCGAGGCCGAGGTGATCGAGGCGCAGGTCATGGGAACCTCGCCCATTGCCGGCAAGCTGATCCGCGATATCGACTGGCCCGAGGGGGCGATGGTCGGCACGCTGAAGAAACGCGGCGAAATTCTGGCGCCCAGGGGGGACACGAGAATCGAGGAGGGCGACGTGCTGACCGTTTTTGCCCTGTCGATCGACGTGCCGGTAATCGAGCAGCTGTTCCAGGTCAGCATCGATTTCTTCTGATGCGGGCACACCTTCGACAGTATCCGCAATTTGCACTGCTCATGATGATCGGCGCGCTGGCGATGCTGGTGCCGGCCGGTTATGCGCTGAAGATCGGGGACGGGGGCACGGCGCTGGTCTTCGCCGGATCCATGGCGCTGGTGCTGGCGCTGGCGTTTATTCTGGGGCTGTCTCTGATGAATCGCAGCCCCCGTATCAGCGCCCGTGCCCATCTTGTAACCATCCTGCTGGTCTATGCCATCCTGCCGTTGTTTCTGGCCTTGCCGGTCATATCGCTGGTGCCGTCCTTCGGGCCGTTGCGCGGCTATTTCGAAATGCTGTCAAGCCTGACCACCACCGGGGCCAGCCTGATCGACGACCCCTACAGCGTCGTGCCTGCCATCCATCTGTGGCGCGGGCTTGTATCGTGGATGGGCGGGCTGTTCATTCTGGTGATCGCCTTTTCGATCATGGAACCGATGAATATCGGCGGTTTCGAGATACGCTCGCCGGTGGCGGGCGCGGGGGTAGGGGCGGATTCCAGCGGCAATGCGGATTCGGCCGAACGTATCCTGCGCACGGTCGGTTCCATCGGGCCGGTATACGCAGGTGCCACCTTTGTCTTGATGATGGCGCTGATCCTGTCCGGCGACCGCGCCTTTGTCGCCGCCATTCATGCCATGTCGATCATGTCCACCAGCGGCATTTCCCCCGTCGGCGGACTGGAGGGCAGCACATCCGGCCGGTGGGGCGAAGTCTTTATGATGCTGTTCCTGATGTTCGCGGTCAGCCACCGCATGTTCCTGAGCATCGCCAACTGGCGCAACTTTGCCTGGCTGCGCCACGACGCCGAGGTCCGCATCATGCTCATCGCCATCGGCAGCGTGTCGATACTGCTGTTCCTGCGCCACTGGCTTGCGGCCTTCGACGTGCGGACGCAGGAGGATTCGCTGGCCGCCATACGCGCGCTCTGGGGCAGCCTGTTTACCGTGCTCTCGTTCCTGACCACCACCGGATTCGAAAGCGCCGACTGGCAGACAGCGCGCAACTGGTCCGGTATGGGCACGCCCGGCATCGTGTTGCTGGCCGTGGCCGTAGCCGGTGGCGGTATCGCGACCACGGCGGGCGGGGTGAAGCTGTTGCGGCTGTATGCGCTCTACAAGCACGGGCTGCGCGAGATGGAACGTCTGGTGCATCCGTCCAGCGTGGGCGGAGCGGGCATGGCCGCACGGCGGTTCCGCAGGGAAGGAGGGCTGATCGCCTGGATATTCCTGATGCTGTTTTCCATCGGAATCGCGCTGGTGATGCTGGCACTGGCCCTGGAAAACATCCCGTTCGAGGACAGTGCCGGACTGGCCATTGCCGCACTGACCAACACCGGCCCCGCGGCGGCAATGCTGGATCCGGCGCTGCAATTCTCCAACCTCGATTCACTGGGGCTGAGCGTGCTCAGCATTGCCATGATTTTCGGGCGGGTGGAGGTTCTGGTGCTGATCGCGTTGTTCAACCCGAGTTATTGGCGCCGGTAGGGCCGATTTTGTGCAATCGCGAAGAAATTCGTGTCTAAGGGGTGGAAAAAGCGTTCCGCAACCCCCATTATCCTGTTTAATAACAACAAGAGCCCCCGGAACGGGCGTTCGCAATCCAAAGGCTGAGAAATAATGGCTGCCGATAAGCAAAACCTGCAAGACGCTTTTCTGAACAATGTTCGCAAAGCGAAAAATCCTGTAACCATTTTCCTTGTCAACGGTGTCAAGCTTCAGGGCGTGATCACCTGGTTCGACAATTTCTGCGTGCTGCTGCGCCGCGACGGTGCGTCCCAGCTTGTATATAAACACGCGATTTCCACCATTATGCCTGCGCAACCCGTTAACCTGTATGACGGTGACAATGCAGAATAACACCTGATGCGGTGTTGTGTGATCCATCCCGACCTCGGGGAAAAGGACCAGCGGCGGGTGCCGGCGCTGGCTCTCGAGGAGGCCGTAAATCTGGCCGAGGCGCTGGATGTGGATGTAGTCTGCTCCGATGTGGTACGGATCGGCAAACCGCGGGCAGGGACCCTGTTCGGGAGCGGCAAGGTCGATGAAATCCGCGACCGGCTTGCAGCCGAGGAGGTCGGGCTGGTCATTATCGACGGCAAGGTGACCCCGATCCAGCAGCGTAACCTGGAAAAGGCGTGGAATGTCAAGATTCTGGACCGCACGGGCTTGATACTCGAAATTTTCTCGGACCGCGCCGCAACCCGCGAAGGGGTGCTTCAGGTCGATCTGGCGCATCTGACCTATCAGAAATCGCGCCTCGTGCGCAGCTGGACCCATCTGGAACGCCAGCGCGGCGGGCTGGGTTTTATCGGCGGGCCGGGTGAAACACAGATTGAATCGGACCGCCGCGCACTGGCCGAGCAGATACACCGGATCAAAAAACAGCTGGCCAAAGTAGTGAAAACCCGCGCGCTGCACCGGGCAGCACGTAAAAAGGTGCCGTATCCGATTGTAGCGCTTGTCGGCTATACCAACGCCGGAAAATCTACGATTTTCAACCGTATGACCGGCGCCGACGTGATGGCAAAGGACATGCTGTTCGCGACGCTCGACCCGACTATGCGCGCAATCGAGCTGCCCTCGGAACGGAAGGTGATCCTGTCCGATACGGTGGGGTTCATTTCCGACCTTCCGACGCAACTGGTTGCCGCATTCCGCGCGACGCTGGAGGAAGTCCTCGACGCCGACCTTATCCTGCATGTGCGCGATATCTCGCATCCCGAAACGGCAGAGCAGGCCCGCGATGTGACCGACATCCTGTCGGAGATCGGCATCAGCGAAAAGGCGCAGGGCAATATGATCGAGGTGCTGAACAAGATCGACAACCTGCCGCAGGACGAAGCCAACGCCTGGCGCACCGCCGCCGCGCGCGATCCGCTGAAAGTGGCAACCTCGGCCGTTACAGGCGAGGGGATCGATGCCCTTTATGCCCTGATCGAGGAAAACCTTGCAGAGCCGGTTCTGGACGAGGAAGTCGACCTGACATTCGCGCAAGGCAAGGAACGCGCATGGCTTTACGCTCATAACGCAGTGCTGCAAGAGGCGCAGACGGAAACCGGTTATCACCTCGATGTTCGCTGGAACAGCCGCACCAAACAGCAGTTTCTGGCATTGTAGGGTGCCGGTGTTCGGCCCGCCAGATAGCGCATAATAGATATTATGTTAACTATTCACTGCCA
>JALSHL010000177.1 GCA_026982255.1 Paracoccaceae bacterium
TCAAGAGGTCCCCCGTTCAATTCGGGGCGCTGGTACCATCCCTTTCCATTATTGCCCCAGACATCTGCGCCAGATTTTCAGGGCGGGTTTCGGCTTGCCGGAATAACTCTGCAATCCTGTATAGACCCACGCCTTTGCCAGTTCCTGCACATCGCGCGGCAGTTTTTCCAGCGTGCCGTCATAGTCAATGTTCACCCAGTTGATCAGGAAGGGGAAATCCAGCTTCACGGCATTCAGAAGCAACATATTGACAAAATCCGCCTGCGTGCTGGCAAATGCCGGCAGCAACATACCGTTCACGGTCACCTCGCGCGACATGGCACCGGATTCGGCAATGGCAATAGGTTTGCCGAACTTGCGGGCAACATCGAAATAATTCGCCCGCGGCGGATTCGGGTGCAGAATCCCGTAGCGATAGGTGCTGAGCGCCAGCAGATCGCTGTTCTCCAGCAGTTGCCGCACCGCCGGAATCTGCATTTGCGCCGTTCCTTTCGACTCGTCCTCGATTCCGCGCAGATATTCGTATTGAACGGTCGAAAACACCGGCAGATCCGGATATTTTTCCTTTACAGCCCGATATACTGCCGCATTCAGGCGCAGATAGGCGGGCCATCTGTCCGGTTTCTCGGCCAGCATGATATTCGCCTCGATTCCGATCGCCAGATAATCCGGCCGGAAAAACTCCACTCCGCGCAAGACATAGTTGGTATAGGCCGCAACCACATCCGGATCGTCGAAGGCCATATCCTGCCATGCGCGTGGCAACGGCTGGTTGTCACCGCGATTGCTCCAGTAAGGGGCCAGCGAAGTGCGCCCCATATCCAGCGGCGTAAGGGCCAGAAAAACCTGTGCCCCCTCTGGTGTGCGTGCCAGCCGGTCCTCCCAGTCGGCCCGCAAATGCGCCGGAAAGCGCTTGCCGGTCAGAGCCTCGACCCAGGGCACGCCGTTATCCATATGATGCGCGACGATGTTGCCGTTTTTCGCAATGAAACTGTAGGCACGCTCCACCCCTGCAAGAGACAAATCCGGCGGCCACGGGGAAAAGCCCAGCGCCGTATCAACCGGCCCGTTCCTGCAGGCCTCCGGCAAAGGCTGTGCGACGAGCGGTCCCGCCAGAAGGCCCCACAGAAAAACCAGTTTCACCAGAGCGTTGCGCATGACCCCTCCCCTGCAATGCGATGGACGCACCGTAACACTCCCGCAAGCGGCACAACAGACATTCTGCCGTCATGTGCGTAATCCTGCCGAAAATCCCCGCGTCAAAACGGCGGAATCCGTCTGGCCAAACGCAAATCGCCCGAATAGGCTCGCGGAAAATCCGGAAACAAGGACAGAACCATGGACCACCGCACCAACCATCCCTCGACCGCCGATATGCAGGCCGATGATGCTGCCCACCATCTGCACCCGTTCACCGACACATCGGAGATCAACAAACGCGGCGCACGGATCATTACCGAGGCCCGCGGCGTCTATCTGCACGATAGCGAGGGGAATTCGATGCTCGACGCCATGGCCGGCCTGTGGTGCGTGAATATCGGCTATGGCCGCAAGGAACTGGCCGAAGTCGCCTATCGCCAGATGCAGGAGCTGCCCTATTACAACGCTTTCTTCATGACCTCGCATCCGCCTGCCATTGCGCTGGCCAAAAAGCTGGCGGAGCTGATGCCGGGCGACCTGAACCGCGTATTCTACGCAAGCGGCGGGTCGGAAGCCAACGACACCAATATCCGGCTGGTCCGCCATTACTGGGCCAGCATGGGCAAGCCGGAAAAAACCGTGATTATTGCCCGTAAGAACGCCTATCACGGTTCTTCGGTCGGCTCGGGCAGCCTTGGCGGAATGACGGGGATGCACGCTCAGGGAGGGCTGCCGATTCCCGACATTACCCATATCGACCAGCCCTACTGGTATGCCGAAGGGGGCAACATGTCGCCCGAGGAGTTCGGTCTGGCCCGCGCCCGCGAACTGGAAAAGGAGATCGAACGGATCGGCGAGGACAAGGTTGCCGCCTTCATCGCCGAACCGGTGCAGGGTGCGGGTGGCGTGATCATCCCGCCCTCGACCTACTGGCCGGAAATCCAGCGCATTTGCGACGAACGCGAAATCCTTCTGATCGCGGACGAGGTAATTTGCGCCTTCGGTCGCACCGGAAACTGGTTCGGCTCCGAGACCTTCAACATCCGCCCCGACATCATGACCATCGCCAAGGGCCTGTCCTCGGGCTACCAGCCGATCGGAGGCAGCGTTGTTTCCGAGAAAATCGCCAAGGATCTGGACACACACGGGGGCGAATTCGCCCATGGCTACACCTATTCCGGCCATCCGGTTGCTGCCGCCGTGGCGCTGGAAAACCTGCGAATCATGCAGGAAGAAAAAATTGTCGAGAACGTCCGCGACATCACCGGCCCTTATCTGGGCGAGCGCTGGGCCGCACTGGCCGAGCATCCGCTGGTCGGCGAAGCGCGCAATATCGGCTTCATGGGGGCGCTGGAACTGACACCGGACAAATC
>JALSHL010000178.1 GCA_026982255.1 Paracoccaceae bacterium
TGACATATTCGATCATGTCGCCACCGCCGATAAAGGGCCGCATCTCGGCCATGCGGTCGGGATGCACATAGATCGCGCCGGACCCAGAAGGCCCGTAAAGCTTGTGGCCGGTAATCACATAGAAATCCGCGCCCAGATCGGTCACATCCACCGGCATATGCACCGTCGCCTGCGAGCCGTCCACCAGCACCGGAACCCCCTTGGCGTGCGCGCCCTCGATAATGGTTTTCACATCCACCACCGTGCCCAGCACGTTCGACATATGCGTGATTGCCACCAGCCTGGTCTTCGGCGTGATCGCGTCGATCACCTTCTGCGGATCAAGCGCGCCATCGTCCTCGGTATCGACCCAGTTCAGCGCCACGCCCTGCCGTTCGCGCAGGAAATGCCACGGCACGATATTGGCGTGATGCTCCATCACCGACAACAGGATCTCGTCCCCCGCCTGCAACCGCGGCGCGGCCCAGGCATAGGAGACCAGATTGATCCCCTCGGTCGCCCCCGAGGTAAACAGGATATCGTTCTCGTTCGCCGCGCCCAGAAACCGCTGCACGACACCGCGCACCGCCTCGTAATGGTCGGTCGCCAGATTGGACAGGTAATGCAGCCCGCGATGCACATTGGCATATTCGTGGGAATAGGCCCGCGTGATGGTGTCGATCACCACTTGCGGTTTCTGTGCCGAGGCCCCGTTGTCCAGATAGACCAGCGGCTTTCCGTTCACTTCCCGCGACAGGATCGGAAAATCCTTGCGGATTTCATTCACATCATACATCGGTCGAAATCTCCATCACCGGCAGGCCCAGCATGCCCACAACCACCACCGTTATAGTGCTGGCCAGCAGAATGGAAACCACCCCCAGCACCAGACCGAGGAGCAAATTGTCCCGCCCTAGCAACATCGACCAGAAATGCGCCATCGCCCACAAGGCCCAGATCCCGACAGCCAGCGAGACCAGCATCCCGACCCCGCCCAGCAAATAGAACGCTCCGAGCATCAACAGCGAGCCGACCGTCACCAGCAGATTGAACCAGATATAGGTTGCGGCGGCCTTCGGAAAGGGGATCATTGCCCCCATGGCCCGCCCCAGAATGACGGTAGCGAAAATTGCCAGATAGATACCGCCGAACTGCATCGCCACATCGGCCCAGACGGCATAGTCGGTCAGTTGCGCGGGCGTTGGCGAGAACGACACCAGAAACCACAGCAACCCGTAGCGGGCCACAACCGAAACCAGCGCCAGCAGCAAGGCCGCCTGCGCGATTTCCGAGGTCGAGAGTTTCACCGATGCAAGCACGCGCGCAGCCTCGCCGGGCTGCGTCACGCTCTTGCGCAGAAGGTCATAATAAGGGTTGGTCATAAGGCCGAGGGGCTTCCTAGATAACTCCGTTCGCCCGAAGATACATCGCCCACACCAGACCTACAACACAAAGCAGCGAAAGTCCGGCAAAAAGCGGGAAAACCCGTTTGAACCCGTGCGCCTCGGCCGCACCGGCCGATACAAACCAGACAAAGGGCAACAACCCCAGCCACAGCGGCGCCAGCGCCACGGTTTCGTTGCGGAACAGCGGGATCACATCCTCAAGCGAGGACATCCCGACCGCCAGAAATGCCGCCAACAATCCGAAAGGCGCCGCCACGAACGAGCCCCAGAAGATACCGCAGCGCGTATCCTTGAGCGTTCCCTTGCCTCCGACGGCCCGCAGGAACAAGCCGACGATCAGCGCAAATATGTATACCGAAGTGGTCCGCAGCAGCAATGCGCCCACCAGCAGCAGCGCCACATCCTTTGGCATGGCACTGGCGACAATCGAGTCGGGGTTGACAACGGTCTTGATCGTCCAGGACAGGAAGAACATGAGGTCCGACATCAGCACGAAAAACAGCAATCGCGCCTCCGAGGGGTTCTCGTCGATCAACCGCCGTGTGGAGCCGGCCATGTCCCGCCAAGCGTCAATGATGCGGGCGAACAACCCGGTGCGGTCGTCACGGAAAACACCGGAACCGGCCCGAAAGCGATGCAGTTCGTTTTCCTCGTCATAAATTTCTGTCATAATCCACTCCTTGGATGCAAATAGCATCCGGATGCTACAAACGGGTCGATCAAGGCAACGGGATCAAAGCGACCACCTAAACTTGTATTCAATAGGCCAGCCTATACCACATCTTGCCTTTCAATCAAACCCCTGCGATAGATACCCAGCCCGTTCAGGCTGCCAGCACTCGTAACATCAGGGCCAGCGCAACAGCGCCCAGACCCAGCACAACAAAAATGCGGAACGATTTGTCGCTCCGGTTCGCCGCCGCCGCCCCTTTGGCAACAAACCACAGGAACGGAACCGCGCCGATCCAGACCGGCAATACCTGCAGCGCGTCATATCCTGCCCCCGAACTGTCCGCGGACAGGGCGGTGATCCCGAGCACAGCCATGGCCACGACAAAGCCGATCGGCGCCGCGACCAGACTGCCCCACAAGACACCCGTGCGGGTTTCCCGGATCGTGCCGCCAAAACCGGCAAAGCGCATGCCAACAGCGACCGCAAGCGCCAGCGCATATACCAGCGTCGTGCGGAAAATCAGTGCGATAACAAGAAACAGCGCCAGATCGCTGCCAATCAGGACGGACACCGTGGGTGAAGGTGCAACCAGCGCCTCGATGGACCACGCCAGCGCGAAAAACACGTCGGACAGCAGAACAAAGGACAACAGGCGTGCTTCGGAAGGCTGCTCGGACAGCAGCAGGGCCACCTGCCCCGGCATATCGGTCACAGAGCGGAAAATCCGCCGGATCATACCGCCGCCGACACCGGCAGAGGTGCGATGGGAATACTCCCTGCCCACACCCGTTGCACCCATTTCCGCGTTAGCCATAGTTCCACCCACCAGATAAATTTCGGATAGGTTGAACATGATTCACAAATTGGGCGGAATTGGGGCGGAATTGGGGCCATTCTGGCGCTACAGCAGGCTAATCCCGAACAACAACGCGTATATCGTTGACAATGCTACAATAATCCCGAGGGCAACCCTGAAGGTGCTGTCAAACCCTTCGGCCTCGGCCAGCATGGAGGCCCATATCCAGATGATCATGACCAGCAGCCAGAGGTTGAGCATGCCTGCCAGAACCGGCGCTGCCGCGCCGCCGATCTGATGTACGACACTGGCCAGCAGAGCCTTGACAATCAACACCGGCGACAGCACCGCAAGAGCCCAGAACAGTGCCTGGCGGGCCTTGAAATACGGTCCTTCGGCCCCGAAACGCTTGGAGATGAAATGGCTCAAAGCCGCAATACCGTAAAGCACAAGCGGCAGGAAAAACATCACCACGAAAAACCACATGATGACCCCGCCCGCGAGGCTCTGCTCGGGGTTGTCGCGCAAATCGGTGGCGAACAGCGTCGGAAGGAAGCTCAGAAACACCACGAAGCTGCCGAACGCCACCAGCGCCAGCAGGTTTTCCTCACCGGTATTGCGCGCCATCGCCTGGCGCATAGAGGCCCGGAAGTCTCCGTATGCGCTGACGATATGCGCTACAAATCCACCGTCCATCTACTGTCCCCGATGTCGTTCCATCCAGTCTTTCATGCGCCCGCGCAGGTCCTCGGCAATGCTTTCATCCTCGATCTCCTGAATGGCGTCATCCAGAAACGCGAGGATCAGCATGTCTTGCGCCTCGATCTCCGGCACGCCGCGCGACACCAGATAGAACATTGCCGTTTCATCCAGACCGCCACAGGTGGACCCGTGCGAGCAGGCCACATCGTCGGCATAAATCTCCAGTTCCGGCTTGGCAAGGAAGTTGCAGTCGTCATCGAGCAACAAACCGTGAGAAACCTGATACCCGTCGGTCTTCTGGGCATCCTCTTTCACAAGGATCTTGCCCTGGAACACACCGGTCGCGCCGTTGCGCAACACCTTCTTGAACACCTGACGGCTCTCGCAGTTGAGCGCATCATGGGTCACGAAAACCGTATCGTCCTGATGGTAGTCGCCCCCGTCGCCGGCCGAGGCTCCCGCCACCGTGGCATGGGCGTCGTCGCCGTTGAAGCTGATCACACATTCATTGCGCGTCAGCTGTCCGTTGACAGTCAGCGTGAAGCTCTTGAAGCTGCTCTCGCGCCCCAGCCGTGCAAACAGATGCGTCGCCGCCATACGTTTGTGGTCCCGTCCCTGTGCCCGCACATGGTGGAACGAGGCCCCGTCGGCCACATCGACCTCCAGCACATGGTTGAACCGCGCCGCGGCCGGACCGTTTTCCAGAATGGTGATGTCGGCGCCTTCGTCCAGCTTCACCACATGATGCACAACCGCATCCGCATCCTCGGCGTCGCGCACATAGCGGATGCAAACCGGCTTCGATACCTTGCCGGTCACATGGAACAGAAACCCTTCGGTCGCCACAGCGGTATTCAGCGCCGCCAACGGCCGCGGCACCGGATTCTGCCCGTCCGCCTCCAGCACACCGTAGACATCCTTGGCCCAGTGGATATCCTTGGCCGTGGCCTCGGACAGATGCTCGATCCGCACGCCTTCCAGCGCCAGATCACCGGAAAGTTCGGGAATGAACACCCCGTCCACAAACACCAGCAGCAGCTTGTCGGTCGCCTCGAACACCGGCGCCTCGTCCGTGTCCAGCAACCCCGCAGGCGCCACTTCGCCCGCCGTCAACAACGACGGGTTGGTGAATTTCCAGTATTCGTCACGGCGCCCGGGCGCCCCTTCGGCACGGAAGCGCGCCAAGGCCGCCTTGCGCGCCGTATCGGCCCATTGCCCCTGCTCCAGCGGCGCAGGGTATGCCGCCAGCAGCACCTCTGCCGCGTCCGATTTCGGTTGCGTCAACGCCATTACGCCACCTCGTTCAGCAGATCGGCATAGCCGTTGTGTTCCACTTCCAGCGCCAGCTCCGGCCCGCCGGTCTTGATGATACGCCCGTCGGCCATGATATGCACCACGTCCGGTTTGATATGGTCCAGCAGCCGCTGGTAATGCGTGATCACGAGGAACGAGCGCTTGCCGTCCCGCAGGGCATTCACGCCCTCGGACACCAGTTTCATCGCATCCACGTCGAGGCCGGAATCCGTCTCGTCCAGAATGCACATTTTCGGCTCCAGCATCGCCATCTGCAAAATCTCGTTACGCTTCTTCTCGCCGCCCGAGAAACCGACATTCACCGGCCGCTTCAGCATATCCGCGTCGATCTTCAACGATTTTGCCTTCTCGCGCACCAGCTTCAGGAATTCGGCCGCGTTAAGCTCCTCCTCACCGCGTGCCTTGCGCTGTGCGTTTACCGCCGTGCGCAGGAAGGTCATGTTGCCGACCCCCGGAATCTCCACCGGATACTGGAAGGCCAGAAACAGCCCCGCCGCGGCCCGTTCCGCCGGATCCAGCTCCAGCAGGTTGACGCCATCGAGCAGCACCTCGCCCTCGTCCACCACATAGCCGGGTTTCCCCGAGGCCACATAGGACATGGTCGATTTGCCCGAGCC
This sequence comes from Paracoccaceae bacterium, assembly GCA_026982255.1. GTDB lineage: Bacteria > Pseudomonadota > Alphaproteobacteria > Rhodobacterales > Rhodobacteraceae > NORP23. Next base: position 5,488 of record JALSHL010000178.1, read on the forward strand.
GTTCGGCCCCATAATCGCATGCACCTCGCCATCGCCGATGGTCAGGTCCATCCCCTTGAGGATCTGCTTGTCTTCGTCGGCCAGCGAGGCCTTGAGGTTCTTGATTTCAAACATGTTGGTTTTTTCCTTGTATCTGCGGCACGAAGGCCGGCTGAATTCCGTTTTTCGCGGGCCTAACCCACCGACCCCTCGAGGCTGATCGCCACCAGTTTCTGCGCTTCCATGGCGAATTCCATCGGCAGGGCCTGCAGCACCTCCTTGGCGAAACCGTTGACGATCAGCGCCACGGCCTCCTCCTCGTCCATGCCGCGTTGCAGGCAATAGAACATCTGTTCATCGTCTACCTTCGAGGTCGTCGCCTCGTGTTCCACGCGGCTGGAGTTGTTCTTCACCTCGATATAGGGCACCGTATGCGCGCCGCATTTGTCGCCGATCAGCAGGCTGTCGCACTGCGTGAAATTGCGCGAGTTTTTCGCCTTCGGGTGCATGGTCACCAGCCCGCGGTAGGTATTCTGCGCCCGTCCGGCGGAAATCCCCTTGGACACGATGCGCGACTTGGTGTTCTTGCCCAGATGGATCATCTTGGTGCCCGTATCGGCCTGCTGGTAGTTGTTGGTGATCGCGATGGAGTAGAACTCCCCTTGCGAGTCATCGCCGCGCAGGATGCAGGACGGATATTTCCATGTGACGGCCGAGCCGGTTTCCACCTGCGTCCACATCACCTTGGCCCGGTCGCCGCGGCAATCGGCGCGTTTGGTGACGAAATTGTAGATCCCGCCCTTGCCTTCCTCGTCACCCGGATACCAGTTCTGCACGGTGGAGTATTTCACATCCGCGTCTTCCATGATCACGATCTCGACCACCGCCGCGTGCAGCTGCGCAATATCGCGTTTCGGCGCGGTGCAGCCCTCCAGATAGGACACCTGCGAACCCTTGTCGGCGACGATCAGCGTGCGCTCGAACTGCCCCGTGTTTTCGGCGTTGATACGGAAATAGGTGGACAGTTCCATCGGGCATTTGACGCCCTCGGGGATGTAAACGAACGAGCCGTCCGAAAACACCGCCGAATTCAGCGTGGCATAGTAGTTATCCGAAACCGGTACCACGGAACCGAGGTATTTTCTCACCAGATCGGGATATTCCTGCACCGCCTCGGAAATCGACATGAAAATCACGCCGGCCTTGGCCAGTTCCTCCTTGAAGGTCGTGCCGACGGAAACGGAGTCGAACACCGCGTCCACGGCGACCTTGCGCCCTTCGGCGGGGATATCCTCGGCCCCTTCGACACCGGCAAGGATCATCTGTTCCCTGAGCGGAATGCCGAGCTTCTGATAGGTTTCCAGCAATTTCGGATCGACCTCGTCCAGCGACTTCGGCTTTTCCATCATCGATTTCGGACGGGCGTAGTAATACTGGTCCTGAAAATCGATCTCGGGATAATCCACCATCGCCCAGTCCGGCTCTTCCAGTTGCACCCAGCGGCGATAGGCGGCCAGACGCCATTCCAGCAGCCACTCCGGCTCGTTGTTTTTTTCCGAGATCAGCCGCACGATATCCTCGTTCAGCCCCTTGGGCGCGTATTCCATCTCGATATCGGTCTCGAACCCGTATTTGTATTTCTCGCCTACGGTTTTGACGGCATCGACAGTTTCCTGCTCGATCCCTTCCTTGGCAACGTCTTCGGTAACAGCCATTGTGGTAATCCTCTCTCAGGCCGCGCGCGCTTTGAAGCGGCGGTAGTGTTCAATCCATGTGCGGGCGAAGCTTTCGACCTCGCCCCGCGTTGTCTCCAGCCCCAGCGAGACGCGTATCGCGCTGGCGGCGGTTTCCTCGTCCACCCCCATGGCCTTCAGCGTTTTCGAGGCCCTGACCTTGCCGCTGGAGCAGGCCGAGCCAGCGGAAACCGCGAAACCGGCCAGATCCATCTGCATGACCTGGGTTTCGCCCTTCCATCCGCGCACGGCGAAATAGGTGGTGTTGGGCAGGCGGCTTGCGCCCTGCCCGAAAATCCGTATGTCTTCGGCGGCACTGGCAATGGCCTCTTCCAGCCAGTCGCGCAGTTCCGCCACTTCGTCCCAGCGCCCTGCGCCCACATCGCGCGCCGCTGCAACCGCTGCCGCCCCCATGCCCGCGATACCGATCACGTTCTCGGTGCCGGAGCGGCGGCCCATTTCCTGCCCGCCGCCACGCAACTGCGCCTTCACATCCAGCCCCTGCCGGATCAACAGCGCGCCAACGCCCTTCGGCCCGCCGAATTTATGCGCCGACAGGATCGCCCGCTCGGCGCCGCTCCATGCGAAACCATAGGGGATCTTGCCAAAGGCCTGCACCGCATCGGACAGCGCCACCCCCTCCGACAGATCATGGATCACGCCGGTTTCGGAGTTCGCCTGTTGCAAGGCAGTGTTCTTCGGGTCCTCCGCCCGCACAAGGCCGTTCTCATCCGCATGCAGCGCGGCCGAGGCCCATGCGGTAATGCAGTCATGCTCGACGCCCGCACAAAGATACCCCTGCCCCTTCAGCGCCAGCGCCGCCGCCTCGGTCGCGCCGGAGGTAAAGACGATATCCGCCCCCGAGGCCCCCGTGGCCTCCGAAATCTGCCGCCGCGCGGTTTCGACAATCGCCTTGGCCGCGCGCCCCTCGCCGTGGACCGAGGACGGGTTGCCCAGCACATCCATCGCCGACAGCATCGCCGCGCGCGCCTCCGCCCGCAGCGGGGTCGTGGCATTATAATCCAGATACACCCGTGTCATTCTTCGTCCACCAGCTGCACAAAGGCCGGAACCGCCGGACAGGGGGCCAGTTCGTCACCGGTGATGTCCGACAGGCGCGTCTGGTGCAGAAACACATAGACATGCGCCGACAGCCGCTCCCAGAGCTTGTCTGTCAGCTCCTGCGCCGTGCCGCCGATCTCTCCGCCACTGGCACCGGCGCCGCGCGACATGGCGTCCATGGTCTCGTCCACGGCGCATAGAATCTCCGAAACCCGTATCTCGGTCGTCGGCGCGGCAAGGCGATAGCCGCCCCCCGGACCGCGCACGGATTCAACGATTCCCGCCCGCCGCAACTTGACGAAAAGCTGCTCCAGATAGGCCAGCGAAATGTCCTGCCGTTCGGAAATTTCCGACAGGGAAATCAGGCGGTCCTTGCCTTCATGCGCCAGATCGACCAGCGCGATCATCGCATAGCGTCCCTTGGTGCTGAGTTTCATAGCCGCCTTTCCCGTCCGAGAGCTTGACGCAAGCCCGTGCAGGCCTTACTTCATTCCACAGGTAACAAGAGGGTGATCCTCAAGTTAGAATTCTTCTAGGTTGATTGACTAATTAAGTCAAGCATTCAATCGACCGCAAAAGACGCTGGAGCGAGACTGTATGCCCGAGGTTATTTTTCCCGGCCCCGAGGGCCGTCTGGAAGGCCGTTATCACCCGCAAAAAGCCAAAGACGCGCCGATCGCCATCATCCTGCACCCGCATCCACAGCACGGCGGGACGATGAACAACAAGGTCACGCACAACCTGCACTACACGTTCCACAAGATGGGCTTCACCTGCCTGCGCTTCAATTTCCGCGGCGTCGGCCGCTCGCAGGGCGAATATGACGAGGGCGTGGGCGAGCTGTCCGACGCCGCCGCCGCGCTCGACTACCTGCAGGCGCTGAACCCGAACGCCAAACACTGCTGGGTTGCCGGTTTCCAGTTCGGCGCGTGGATCGGCATGCAGCTTCTGATGCGCCGGCCGGAAATCTCGGGGTTTATCTCGGTGGCACCGCCTGCCAACATGTATGATTTCAGCTTCCTCGCCCCCTGCCCCTCCTCCGGCCTGATTGTCAACGGCGCCGAGGATCGTGTGGTCCCGCCGGAGCCGGTCGAGGAACTGGTGGAAAAACTGCACCAGCAAAAAGGCATCACCATCACCCACGAGGTGATCGAGGGTGCCGGCCATTTCTTCGACCCCGGCATGGACGAGCTGATGGACATGACCGAAAGCTATGTGCGCCGCCGCATGACGGAAACCTCCCGGTAGCACGACGTTCGCTACCGGAACCGCATTTTTTCCGCCGGAAATCCTGTGGCGGTCCGTATCACCTGTATCGACAATCAGGAGATACAGAATGACCGCAGGATTGATTAACCTCGGATTCACCATCAAATCCGCCCTGTTACTGCTGGCGCTGACGGTTGTGATGCTCGCCAGAATCGCCGGCGCACAACCCTTGCAGGCCACGAGCATCGACTACCGCCCCGACCTCGGCACGATTTCCCCTGCGCTCGACATCTACGGTTTCCCCGCCGCCGACAAGGCCCCCGTCATCGTTTATGTGCATGGCGGCGGCTGGGTCACGGGCGACGGGTCGCGCGTCACCGACAAGCCGGAACATTTTGCCCGAAACGGCTATCTGTTCGTTTCCGTAAACTACCGTCTGGTGCCGAAGGTCGATGTCGAGACGCAGCTGGAGGACATCGACGCCGCCCTCGGCTGGATCGCGACGAATATCGCGGATTTCGGCGGCGACCCCGACAATATCACCCTGCTCGGCCATTCGGCCGGGGCGCATCTGGTCTCGATGGCCGCCCTTGCGCCGCTGGACAACGCGCAGGCCCTGATCGACACCGGCGCGCTGCGCGGGGTGATTGCCAACGACGTGCGCGCTTATGACATCGCGAAACTGGCCGCGCTTTCGGGCACCGGCAAGCTGCCCGGCGTTTATGCGCTGGTGTTCGGCGACGACCCTGCACGCTGGAAACGGCTCTCGCCCGAAACCTATATCGCAACCGGCCGTCCGCCGTTTCTGGTCCTGTATTCCGGCATGGGCAACGCCGATATGCGCCGCGAGATTTCCGAAGGATTCGCCGCCCGCCTCCGCGCTGCCGGCATCACCGCCACGACCTTTGACGGAGCGGCCTATACCCACGGCGAGATGAACAAGGGCATCGGCACCATCCCCGACCTGACCGCGGAAATCGACGCTTTCCTTGCACAGGTCACGCCCTAGAAAAACCGCCTCCGCATCCCCATATGTGAGGAGGGTTAACATCGAACGGAGGCTATCATGGATACGAAGCACTGGAAAAACCCTCGCGCTGGAAACGGCTGATCCCGATGATCATTCTGCTGATCGGTTTCTCGCTGGCCGAGGCGGTCTATTACCTGCTCGCACTGGTGCAGTTCATCTGGGCCATGATCGAGGGCAAACCGAACGAACGGCTGATGAAATTCGGGGAATCGCTGGCCGAATGGGTCCGGCAGGACGGGCGCTATCTGAGCTACGCCACAGAGGAAAAACCCTTCCCCTGGGCCGAGTGGCCGAAAGTCTAAAGCATCGCCTCGCCGGCCACATAGGTCTGCACGACGGAGCGGTCATCGCCCAGCGTTTGCAGGACAAACAGTTCCTCGGCCAGCGTCGTGACCGTTTCCATACGCAGGGCCATCGCCGGTGTGGCGCGCGCGTCCAGCACCACCACATCGGCCTCGCTGCCCGCCGCCAGCGTGCCGATCTTGGCCTCCAGCCCCAGCGCGCGGGCGTTGCCCAGCGTCAGCATATAGAACGCCAGCAAGGGCGGCAGGTTCTGTCCCTGTAGCTGGCAGACCTTGTAGGCCTCGTCCATGGTGCGCAGCATGGAATAGCTGGTGCCGCCGCCGATATCCGTCGCCACGGCAATGCGCACACCGGCGTTACGCATCCCGCCCTCGTCGAACAGGCCCGAGCCGATGAACAGGTTCGAGGTCGGGCAGAATACCGCCACCGAGCCGGTCTCGCGCATCACGCCGCGCTCGCGTTCCGACAGGTGGATGGAATGGCCGAGCAGCGCCTTTTCCCCCAGCAGACCGTAGTGTTCGTAGATCCCCAGATAGTCGGGATGGTCGGGATACAGTTCCATCGTATAGGCGATCTCGTCGGCGTTTTCCGACAGATGCGTCTGCATGTAACAATCGGGGTGTTCGGCCAGCAGCGCCTGCGCCGCCTCCAGCTGCGCGGGGGTGGAGGTGATGGCAAAGCGCGGCGTGACCGCATAGAGCGCCCTGCCCGTCCCGTGCCACTTTCCGATCAGCGCCTTGCTGTCGTCATAGCCCGTCTGCGCCGTATCCAGCAGCCCGTCGGGCGCGTTGCGGTCCATCAGGACCTTGCCGCCAATGGCGCGGATGTTGCGGCGCGCGGCCTCGGCAAAATAGGCCTCGGCGCTGGTTTTATGCACGGAGCAATAGGCAACCGGAGTCGTCGTGCCGTTGCGCAGCATCTCGTCGAAATAGGCCGCGGCAATCCGCGCCGCATGGTCGGGATCGACGAATTTCGTTTCCTCGGGAAAGGTATAGGTGTTCAGCCAGTCCAGCAGTTGCGCGCCGTAGGACCCGATCACCTGCATCTGCGGGAAATGGTTGTGCGTATCGATAAACCCGGGCATCAGCAGGTGCGGGCGATGGTCGATGACCTCGACACCCTCGCGCGCCAGATCGCCGTAAGCGCCGGTTGCAACGATGCGCCCCCGATCGACCAGAACCGCCCCGTCCTCGACATAGCTGTAGGCGGCGAGATCCTCCGCCGCTGCGGGTTCGGCGTGAAACTCCAGAACCCGCCCGCGCAATATTTTCATGCCCTACCCTCTGGTTGCCGCTTCATACCATTCGGCAATCAACTGCCGCTCGGCCTCTTCCATATAGGTAATGTTGCCCGGCGGCATAGCCCTGCTGCGCCCCGCCTGCAGATAAATCTGGATGGCATGGGCCGCGATCTGCTTGTCGGTTTCCAGCACCACCCCCTTCGGCGCCACGCCGATCCCGTCCCACATCGGTTCGGCCGCGTGGCACATGGAACAACGCCCCAGCACCGTATCGCGCACATCCCCGAAATCCGCCGAGGCCACCAGCCGTTCCTCCGCCGGTGTCAGCGCCGCTTCCTTTAGCTCGCCGGTCAGGGCTTTCGGCAGGGTGGACAGCCACATGATCAGCAGGAACAGCACGGTCGTCGCCACCCATGTCCAGACCGGATTGCCCTTGCGCGCGTGGCGGGTGTTGAAATAGTGCCGGATCGTCACCCCCATCAGGAACACCAGCGAGGCAATCACCCAGTTGTATTGCGTCCCGAAGGCCAGCGGGTAATGGTTCGACAGCATCAGGAAAATCACCGGCAGCGTCAGATAGTTGTTATGCGTCGAGCGCTGCTTGGCAATCCGCCCGTATTTCGGGTCCGGCTTGCGACCGGCAATCAGGTCCGCCACCACGATTTTCTGGTTCGGGATGATGACAAGAAACACGTTTGCGCTCATGATCGTTGCCGTAATCGCGCCGAGATGCAGAAACGCCGCGCGCCCCGAAAACACCTGCGTAAAGCCCCATGCCAGCACCACGAGGATCACATAGAGCAAGATCATCAGCCGTGTGTTGTCCTGCCCGAATTTCGACTTGCACAGCAGATCATAGGCAAACCAGCCGATGACGATCGAGGCAACCGAGATCGAGATCGCCACCAGCGGCGTGATCTCCATCACATCCGTGTCGATCATGAACAGGTCGGCGCGGGCATAATAGACCAGCATCAGCAGGGTAAAACCCGACAGCCATGTGGCATAGCTTTCCCATTTGAACCATGTCAGATGCGCCGGCATCGCCTCGGGCGCGACCAGATATTTCTGGATGTGGTAGAAACCGCCGCCGTGGACCTGCCATTCCTCGCCATAGGCCCCCTCGGGCAGCCCCTCGCGCTGGCGCAGGCCCAGATCGAGGGCGATGAAATAGAAGGACGAGCCGATCCAGGCAATTGCCGTGATGATATGCACCCAGCGGGTGCCGAGGGCCAGCCATTCCATGACAAGCGGATAGTCGAACATGCGGATTCTCCCGAATTTTGCGCCAATCTGCCAGAAACGCCCTGCCAGCATAAGCGAAATCCATACAGCACACTTTCAAATATTTCTGTAAAATGATAGGCCGGATTTAAAGGTATTGGAGGGGACATGGCCTATCTGAACAACATCCGCATGTTTGTGCGCGTCGTGGAGCTCGGCTCGCTCTCGGCGGCGGGGCGCGACCTGCGGGCCTCGCCCGCGGTGGCCAGCAACCGGATCAAGGATCTGGAGCAGCATCTGGGCGTGCGCCTGTTCAACCGCACGACGCGCAAGCTGACCACCACCGAACACGGGCAGATATTCTATCGCGGCGCACAGAAAATTCTGGAGGCCGTCACCGAGGCCGAGGCCGCCGTGGCCGAGGTTTCCAACACCCCGCGCGGCTCGATCCATGTCACGGCACCGCTGGGCATCGGGCGGCGCCTGATCGCACCGCTGGTGCCGGGGTTCCACGCCGAATACCCCGAAATCGACGTGCGCCTGCGCCTGTCCGACCGCTCGGTCGATATCACATCCGAGGCGCTGGACGTCGCCTTCCGCCTCGGCCATCTGCCCGATTCCAATTTCCGTATGCGCGGGATTCTCGATTGCACGCGGGTGCTGGCCGCCGCGCCGGAGTATCTGGCAAAACGCGGCACACCGCGCAGCCCGCAGGCGCTGACCGACGACAACCACGCCTGCCTGCTGCTGCGTTTCCCCGGATCGAAGGAATACTACTGGCGGCTGCAAATGCCCGACGGATTGCAGAAATTCGAGGTCCATGGCCCGTTTGAATCCGATGACGGCGACGTGCTGACCGACTGGGCGCTGGCCGGCGAGGGCATCGTCAACAAACCGCGTTTCGAGATCGCCCGGCATCTGGCCAGCGGCGCGCTGGTCGAGGTGCTGCCCGACACTCCGCCCGAGCCCACGCCGCTGGCCTGCATCTATCCCCACAAGCGCTTGCAGGACCCCAAGGTGCGGCTGTTTATCGACTATATGGCGGACCATATCCGCAAAAGCGTAACCGGAATGCTGGAGGGCTGAATGGCAACCGTGCTGGTAAAAAACGCCGAGGTAGTAGTAACAATGGACGGCGCGCGGCGCGAGGTTTCCGGCGGGGTTTTCGCCCGCGACGGGGTGATCGAGGCCGTTGGCACAGTGCCGGAAACCGCCGATACCGTGATCGACGCGCGGGGCTGCGTGGTGACGCCGGGGCTGGTGAACACGCACCACCATCTTTACCAGACACTGACCCGCGCCGTGCCGAACGGACAGGATGCGCTGCTGTTCGGCTGGCTGCAGACGCTCTATCCCATTTGGGCCAGAATGGGACCGGAGGAGATGTTCGTATCCGCACAAGTCGGGCTGGCGGAGCTGGCGCTTTCGGGCTGCACCATGTCCTCGGACCACCTGTATCTGTTCCCGAACGGCGTGCGGCTGGAGGACACGATCGAGGCGGCCGCGACCATCGGCCTGCGCTTCCACCCCACCCGCGGCTCCATGTCGATCGGCGAGAGCGACGGCGGATTGCCACCGGACTCGCTGGTGGAAAACGAGGCGGCGATTCTGGAGGATTCCATCCGTGTCATCGACGCCTTTCACGATCCCCGCGACGGAGCGATGGTGCGCGTCGGGCTGGCCCCCTGCTCGCCGTTTTCGGTCTCGCGGGAACTGATGCGGGATTCGGCGCTGCTGGCGCGCGACAAGGGGGTGATGCTGCACACCCATCTGGCGGAAAACGACGAGGATATCGCCTATTCGCTGGAGAAATTCGGCGTGCGCCCCGGACAATATGCCGAGGATCTGGGCTGGACCGGCGCCGACGTCTGGCACGCCCATTGCGTGAAGCTGGATGCGCAGGAAATCGACCTGTTCGCGCGCACCGGCACCGGCGTGGCCCATTGCCCCTGTTCCAACTGCCGCCTCGGCTCGGGCATCGCGCCGGTCAGGGCGATGCGGGATGCGGGGGTAAAAGTGGCGCTGGGGGTCGATGGATCGGCCAGCAACGACTCGGGACATCTGCTGGCCGAGGCGCGACAGGCATTGCTGTTGCAACGGGTGGCCAATGGCGCCGACGCCATGTCGGCGCGCGAGACGCTGGAAATCGCCACACGCGGCGGGGCCGAGGTGCTGGGCCGCCCCGATCTGGGATCGCTGGAGGTCGGCAAACGGGCCGACTTCGCCGTCTGGGACGTCTCGGGGCTGGAGGCGGCAGGGTCATGGGATCCGGTCGCCGCGCTGGTGCTGTGCGGCCCGTTCAACGTACGCGACCTGTTCGTCGAAGGCCGCGCCGTGGTGCGCGAGGGCCATCTGACCGGTGTCGAGCTTGGCGCGATTATCGAGCGGCAAAACCGGCTGGCAAAGGCGCTGGCGGAATAACGGGCACAAAAAATATGGCACCCGAAGGGATTCCGCGCCATTTTTGTGTTTTTCTCGGGGAGGTCCGCTTCGGACCATGGTGGGCTGTCTGGGATAAAACAGCCGGATCGGCAAGGGTGGCAAATCGCGCGGGCGGCCCGATGCAAGGCCTGTCGAAAATCTGCTGCACCAGATCCCCGACAATCGGGCAAATGCTGGTGTTGAATGGTCTGTTTGCCCGACGCGATTATACCCCAAATGGCCCTCTGGCGGCCCGCCTAGCCCCGCTCTTGTAGCAGGTAAAGGTTGAGGAAAGGTTAAGGCGTAGCCCTAGGGCGTAGACTCATAAATACCAAATGACGATAGCGGCGAGGTGAGCGGCGGCGAGGAAGGTTTCGGGACATCGGAAGGTTCGCAACGACAACGAGCGCCAGTCTTTGAGACGGTTGAAGCAACGCTCGACCAGATTGCGGTTTTTGTAGAGCGTTTTTGAATAGCGGTACTGTTTCTTGCGATTTTTACGCGGCGGAATGCAGGCTATGGCTTTGCATTTTCGCAACCAGTCACGCAGGTGGTCTGCGTCATATCCACGATCCGCGATGACGGTTGCCCCTTTCCGGACAACTGGTTCAAGGCATTGTCTGGCATGGGAAATATCGGCCTCGTTCCCGCCGGAAACGGTGATGCGAACCGGCCGGCCGGCACCATCGCAGACCAGGTTCAGCTTGCTGTTCAGCCCGCCTTTCGTGCGCCCGATCGCCCGCCCGTCGCCGGTGTTTTTTTCACTCCGTTCGCGGCAATCCGGTG
>JALSHL010000179.1 GCA_026982255.1 Paracoccaceae bacterium
TTGCGGCGGCGCTTGACGAAGATTTCCTCGGTATGGTGCCGGTCGATCCATTGTTGCACCCAGGCGACCAGACCTTCGGGCATGGGGACGGGTTCGACGATCTCCTCGCCGCTGTCCTGATAGTCCTGCGCCTCGAAGGCCGAAGCGGTGACGGTGACGAAATCCAGCTCGCGATCGGGATTTTCCGACGGGCGCATGATGACATAGACGCTGGGCGGATCGTTGGCGAGGGCGGTGAGGTAGGCCTCGGTGTCCGTGCGATACAGTTCCAGCGGCAGGGTGGCGGCGTGGTATTCGACGGCACCGCCCTCGCGCCGCATCTCGCGCCAGTCGGCGGGCGGGGCGGCGGGCAGGACGGCAACGGCACGCCAGACCCATTTCGCCCAGCGGGTCACGCCGGGGGATTTTCGGACAACTATGCCGAGCGGCATTGATATTGATCTTTGTTCCATGCAATCTGTCCCCGATCCGGCGCGGGTCGCAGGCCGTAACGGCCCCGCGATAGCCCTGCGCGCGATGTTAAACCCGGGAGAAGTAAATGGGCAAGACCCTGATGTTGTGCGACTGCGGCGGCTCGATGAAGCTGGACACAAAGGCGATTGGCGAGGCAACGGGCCTGAAATGCTCCATGGTTCACAACGGGTTATGCACCAGCGGGCTGGACACGCTGGCGCAGATGATGCCCGCGGGCGATCTGGTCGTCGCCTGCGCGCAGGAAGCGGCGGTGTTTGACGATCTGTCGGCAGAACTGGACGCCCCTGCTCCTGTCTGTATTGACATTCGCGACCGTGCGGGCTGGTCCGAAGAGGGCACAAAAGCGGTGCCGAAGATGGCGGCGCTGCTGGCCGAGGGGATGCTGGAGGCGCCGCGGGTCAAGACGCTGGATGTAGAATCGGCAGGCATGTGTCTGGTGGTCGGGGCGGCGGATGTGGCGTTGCCTGCGGCAGAGCAATTGTCCGATGTGATGGATGTCACGGTGTTGCTGAGCGATGCGCCGGGGATTTTGCCGAACGGGCTGGATATCCTGTCGGGGCGGATTCGCAAGGCCTCGGGGTCGCTGGGGCGCTTCGAGGTGGTCGTGGACGGGCTGCGGCGCCTCGATCCGGCAGGGCGCGGGGAATTGCGGTTCGGGCCGGCAAAGGATGGCGGGCGCTCGGAATGCGATGTGATACTGGATTTGTCCGGCAATACGCCGCTGTTCCCCTCGCCGGACAAACGCGACGGATACCTGCGGGCCGATCCGCGCGATCCGCTGGCGGTGGCGCGGGCGGTATTTGCGGCGGCGCAGTTGGAAGGCGTGTTCGAAAAGCCGTTCCATGTGGTGTTCGAGCCGCATCTGTGTGCCCATTCGCGCGCGGCGCAGGCGGGGTGTAGTGCCTGCCTCGATGTCTGCCCGACGGGGGCGATCCTTGCCGATGGCGATACGGTGGCCATCGATCCGAATATCTGTGCCGGTTGCGGCTCCTGCGCGGCGGTTTGCCCGTCGGGTGCAGTCAGCTATGACGCGCCGCCGGTGGGGTTTCTGTTCCAGCGTATCCGCACGTTGGCGGAGGCTTATCGCGGTGCCGGTGGCAAGGCTCCGCGGCTGCTGGTGCATGACGGGGAATACGGAGCCGAGATCATCGCGCTGGCCGCGCGTTTCGGGCGCGGGTTGCCGGCGGATGTGATCCCGCTGGCGGTGCCGAATATCGCCGGGTTCGGACATGCGGAAATGCTGGTGGCGCTGGCCTCGGGGTTTGCCGCTGTGGATATTCTGGCCGGACCGAAAACCGAACGCGAGGCGCTGGATCCGCAGTTCGCGCTGGCCGGTGCGCTGGCGCCGGAAATGGCCGCGCGGTTGCGGATTATCGAGCCGCTGGAGCCGGATGCGCTGGCAGATATGCTGTATGATGCCGGAACCGTTCCGCTGGATGTCTCGCCTATCCTTCCGCTTGGCGGGCGGCGCGAAGCGGCGCGGCTGGCGGCGAAGGCCCTGAACGGCGAGACCGTGGTGCTGCCGCTGCCGGCGGGGGCGCCTTATGGCACGGTGGTGGTGGACAACGACGCCTGCACGCTGTGTCTGGCCTGTGCCAGCCTGTGCCCGACGGGGGCGCTCGGCGACAATCCGGACAAGCCGCAACTGAATTTCCGCGAGGATGCCTGTCTGCAATGCGGTATCTGCACCAGCACCTGCCCCGAAAACGCCATCTCGCTGCGCCCGCAGATGGACCTTGGCGACGCGGCACTGGCGGCCCGGGTGGTGCATGAGGAAGAACCGTTTGCCTGCATCGAATGCGGCACGGAATTCGGCGTCAAAAGCACTATCGAACGGATTATCGAGAAGCTGGAGGGCAAGCACGCGATGTTTACCCATTCGGACAATATCCGCCTGATCCAGATGTGCGACGATTGCCGTGTGCGGGCGCAATACCATGACGAGAGTGCGCCGATGTTTGCCGGAAAACGGGCGCCGACGCGCACGACGGAAGATTACCTGAAGG
>JALSHL010000180.1 GCA_026982255.1 Paracoccaceae bacterium
CGGATCCGGCCTATGCCGGCCAGATCACCGATGCGGGCCAGATCGTCGCGCAGGGCAATGTCTGGATTTACGCCAACGGTTTTGTCAATATCAACGGGCTGATCCAGTCGGGCGTCACCGATTACGAAGTGGTGATCAACGACAATATCGTGGACGTGCTGGGTGACCTCTCGACCAACCAGACGGTGGCGGTGCTTTACAGCCCCGGCGGAAACGGAACCTCGCCGGCCGAGGACCCGCTCTTTCCTGCAGCCTCGGGCAATGTCACCCTGCGCTATGACCAGGATGCCGGCGTGATCCTTGTCGATCCGATTGTGGCCAAGGGAGGCGAGATCGAGATCGTCGGCCAGATCATTTCCACCGGCAACGGGCAGCTTGTTGCAGCCAACGGTTATGCGCAGGTCAGTATTCTGAATGAATCCGATATTCCCGTGGTGCTCAGCGACATATCCACCGGTTATGGCGAGGGTGCCGAGGGCCGTATCCGGCTGGTGGATCTGTCGCGGCCGATGCCTACCGGTCTGGGCTTCATCAGCACCGAATATGTGGCCGATGTGAATGGCGATGTGACCCGCACCACGACGATCAGCCCGATTGTCACGCTGGTCGAAGCCGATACGCCGACCTATGAAATCGACACACCCTGGCGGCTGGTCTTTGCCTCGGGCGATATCATCGAGCGGGCGGACGGAACCTTCGAACTGGACGAGGACAATCCGGGCCGGATCTTTGATGAACTCAAGGTTTACGAGCAGATCGGTTTTGACAACCCGTTTGACTTCGCGTCCGGGATCACCGTTGAGAGCGAGACGCTGCAAAGCATATCCGAGCTTGATCCGGTCACCTATTTCGACGAATTCGTGATCAATGCCGACGACAACGACCTGATGGCGGCGTGGATTGATGTGATCGGGCTGGACTATTTCGGCGACCTGATCCGCGACAATGAATATGTCTTTATCGACGGTGACATGTTTGCCGCCCCGAACCCGTCAAGCGAGAACTTTTCCGACTGGATCGATATCGGGGGGGGCTTCTATACGCGTCTGCGCACTGTATATACGCCGACATCCGATTATAACCTGAACATAATCGCGGCGGACAAGACCATCTCCATCGCCTTCGAGGGGAACGATACCGGACGACTGGAGATCGAATCCGCAGGCGATGTGATTTTCAACGGATCGGTCTACAACCGGAGCGGGCCGACGATTGTCACCTCTTCCGGCGGTTCGATCTATCAGAACAACGCCTTCCTTCCGTTCGAGGTCAACAAGCTGACTCTGGATGCAGCAGCAGATGTGGGCCGCATGTGGGTTTATTCCGAGCCGGTCACGGTTGTTTCCGGTTTTGGAGGGCCGGGTGGTCCGCTACTTGGCGGTGTGGGCCTGCCAATCGCGGGGGGCACGGGAGTGGAACCGGTGCTGGGGAATTTCCGGGTCGATCAGGACGACAGTTTCGGGCTGTTCCTGACCGCGGGCGGCACGGCCCGGGTCGAGGAAGTGACCGGAAATATGGAGCTGCTTGAAGCCTGGGCCCAGGGTGATCTTGCGCTGGTATCGGCCAATTCCATCCTTGAACACCGCTATGCCACGACACCGGTGCTTGCGGCAGCCGGCAACAGGCTCAAGCTGGTGGCCAATGCCGGCACGATCGGGCTGGCCGACGCGCCGATCACCTTTGATACGGATATACTGATCGCCGAGGCCGGTTCGGACATAAACCTGTTCACGCAAAGCGACGAGACTTTGCGGGTGCGTCAGGTCGTTTCGCAGACCGGAGATATCGCACTGGTATCCTCCGTGGCATCGATCATTGACTATGATTTCAGCACCCGGGTGGACAGGCGTGCCGAAGAAGGGTTGCTGGAGGCGCTGTGGGACGAATTCGGCCTGCGCGAGACGGATTCCGCGGGCAACCCGGAAACCCTGCGTCAGGGCGAAACGGTCGATGCCTATGAGGCGGCAATGACGGCCTCCTATTTCGAGTATTTCAACCGGCTGTTGCAGGATGACGGGACCGTGGCCGCCTATGATCCCGGGTTCACATTCAGTTACAGCGCCGCAGAACGGGCTTCTCTGGCCGGTCGCGGACTGACAGAGGCCGGAATCGATGCGCTGGAGGTTACAGCCACCCAGCGGCTGCATGACGCGCGCTCGCTCTGGGCGGGCGAGAGCTACGACCCGAATTTTGTCTGGCAGGCGAGCAGCGATACGGTTGCGGCGCTGAGCGAGGGGTTGTACTGGAGCGACAGCCAGCTCGGTATCGGGCTGAGACGTTCGCTGATCCTGCCGGTGACCGATACCGAACCGGTGATTGAATCGCCGAATTTCATCGGTCGGGATATCAATCTGGCTTCCGGCGGCGATATCGGCCGCAACCGCCAGCCCTATGTGATCGACCCCGCGGCGGGGCTGACCGAGGAGGCATTGCAGGAACTGTGGAATGCTGCGCGGA
>JALSHL010000181.1 GCA_026982255.1 Paracoccaceae bacterium
ACCACCGCGCCGGCAGCCGAAACTGTCAGCAACAGAACCAGAAATGCCCGTAAAACCTGCATGTGCCACCCCGTTAACCTCTGTTAACAGGTGGTTACGCCCGTGCGAGCTGTCAAGCAAGCCGCTATTCCGTTCCGGTTAATGCGTCTTTGCCAAGCTCTTCGGGCCGGAATTCGTAATGTGCGCCGCAGAACTGGCAATCGGCGGTGACGATCCCCGCGTCCGTGGTCATGTGGGAAATATCCTTGGCGGAATAGATCGACATCGCCTGTTTGACCTTCTCCGGCCCGCAGGTGCAGCCGAAATGCACGGATTGCGGGTCGAACACGCGCGGCTGCTCGGCGCTGAACAGGCGCACCAGCAGGTCGGTCGGGGAAACATGCGGGCCGATCAGTTCCAGCAGCTCCACCGATTCCAGCAGGATCGTGGCGCGGTTCCAGTTTTCCTCGTCCCGCTCGGTCAGGTGCCGTTCGCCGCGCGCCGCCTCGCCACCCTTGGGCATGTGCTGCAACATCACCGATCCGCCGCGCCAGCCGGCCGGACCGCCCGGCAGCGCCGATTCCCCGATCGCCACGGCGAAACGGGTCGGCAGCTGCTCGGACTGCATGAAATACGCCTCGGCGCAGGTGGCAAGCGAGCCGCCCGCCAGCCCCGTGATGCCGGAATAGGGGGTGGTGCCGTCGCCCTGATCCAGCAGAACCGCGAACATGCCCTTGCCCAGCGCCTCGAACGGGGTGCCGTCGTGTTCCGCCAGACGTTCCGCATCGAAACTGGCCCATGCGCGGATGCGGGCCGGTTCGCCCTCGGCTTCGGGGGCATAATAATCGGTGGCGATCAGGCGGATCGGCCCGTCGCCGCGGATCTGCAACGACAGCTTCCAGCGCAGCTTGATCGTCTGGCCCATCATGGCGGTCAGCAAGGCGGCCTCGGCCACCAGCGCCGCCACGGGCGCGGGGTAGTTGTGCTGCCCGAGGATTTCCTGCAACGCCCCGTCAAGGCGCACAACCCGCCCGCGCACATCGGCATTGTCGAGCTGGAACGGCAGGATGGTGTCATCCCATGTGATTTTGGCGGCGTCGGTCATCGGATATGTCCTCGATTTCGGGTCAGGCGGTCAGATAGGCGTTTTGACGCAAAGTTGCAATCACCTCCCTTGTGCGGCTATGCAACTCACGGTAAGCATTGCGTAATTGTTGAAGGAGTTTTTTATGGGTTTTCCCGGCACATGGATGACCGAGAGCGAAAGCGTGATGTATCGCGTGGTGCCGAAATGCGCCTGCTCCACCATCGGGCAGATCATGTATTACGGCGACCACGGCGAATATTTCGACGGGGATATCCACGACGCCAAACAAGGCCTGCACAAATGGGGGATGGAGGCCAGCCGCCCCCTGATCCAGAAACACGCCCGCGCGCAGGATGTCTATGCCTTTACCTCGGTGCGCAATCCCTACACGCGGGTGCTGTCGGCGTTTTTCGACAAGATCGCCGGTATCCAACGCAACGGCAAACGCTATCGCGGCAATCTGGTGCCGATGCTGGTGCGCAAATACGGCGTGGATGTAGAGGGCGACTTCGACCAGATCGCCAGCTTCCGCCGCTTTCTGCTGTTCGTGCGCGACACCATCAGGTTCCGCAAACCGATGGATCCCGATATCCACTGGTCGGCCATGTCCGGCCATATTTCCACCTTCATCGCCAATGGCGGGCGCTTCAACCGTATCGTCTCGACCGAGGATTTTGCCACCGACATGGGCAAGGTCCTGTCCGAGATCGAGCAGAAACACCCCGTCGATCTGGCCAACATGCCCCGTTTCAACGAATCCGAGGGCCACGGCCCCAAACGCGCCTTTCCGGTAGAGGACTATTTCGACGACCTGTCCGTCCACCTGATGTTCGAGATCTACAACCGCGATTTCAACCTGTTCAAATACGACCGCGAACCGGGGCGCGGGGCGCCGAAAAAAGAACTCGACCTCGACGAAATCCACGCGAAGCTGAGCGGGCGATAACACACCGCCCGTTTCTGTCGCTACGCCGGAACCGGCGCGCCGCCGTGTTCCTCCGGCTTGAAACCTGTCAGGCCGATATCGTCCAGTATGACATAGAGCGCCGGCAGGGCCAGCAACACCAGCGTTGTGGAAACCAGCAGGCCGAACACCAGCGAGATCACCAGCGGAATGATCGAGGCCGCCTGTGCGCTCGTCTCCGCCAGCAGCGGCACCATGCCGACGATGGTAGTCGTGGTCGATATAAAGATCGGGCGCATACGGGCGCGGCTGGCACGACCGGCTGCCGCGTGGGTGCCATGGCCTCCGGCGCGGAAATCGTTGATGTATTGCATCAGCAGAATCGAGTTGTTGACCACGATCCCCGCCAACGAGGCCGCCCCCACCAGCGACGGCATGGATATATCATACCCCATCACCACATGCCCCCAGATCGAGCCGATCA
>JALSHL010000182.1 GCA_026982255.1 Paracoccaceae bacterium
GATGAAGGAAATCCGCCCCTCCTATTTCGTGGCCCGTTACCTGCACCAGAAAGGCTATCGCATTGTGCCGATCAATCCGGGGCAGGCAGGTAACACGTTGTTCGGGCGGGAAATCCATGCCTCGCTCTCCGATATCCCCGAGAGGGTCGGGCCAATCCACATGGTCGATATTTTCCGCCGCTCCGATCAGGTTACCCCGATTGTCGAGGAGGCAATCGCCACTCTTGGCGGGCGCGGGTTGCAGACCGTCTGGATGCAGATCGGCGTGATCAACGAGGAAGCGGCGACACTGGCCGAAGGCGCGGGGCTGGATGTCATCATGAACCGATGTCCGAAAATCGAGCACCAGCGCCTGTTCGGCGAATTGCGCAAGGCCGGTTTCAATACCGGCGTCATCAGTTCCAAGCTATAGCGCGGAAACCTACGAGAAAACGGAGAAAACACATGAACGACACCCCCTATGGCTTTGATACCTTGCAGATTCACGCAGGTGCGCGCCCCGATCCGGCGACAGGCGCACGCCAGACGCCGATCTACCAGAGCACGGCCTATGTATTTCGCGATGCGGACCATGCAGCGGCTTTGTTCAACCTTCAGGAGGTCGGCTATATCTATTCCCGCCTGACCAATCCGACGGTTTCCGTGTTGCAGGAACGTATTGCAACGCTGGAAGGCGGGGCCGGTGCGGTTTGTTGCTCCTCCGGCCATGCGGCGCAGATCATGGCGCTGTTTCCGCTGATGCAGCCGGGCAGCAATGTGGTGGTCTCGACGCGGCTTTATGGCGGCTCGATCACGCAGTTCGGGCAGACGATCAAGCGTTTCGGCTGGTCGGCTACTTTTGTGGATTTCGACGATGTGGATGCAATCCATGCGGCGGCGGACGAAAACACCAAGGCGATTTTCTGCGAGAGCATCTCCAACCCCGGCGGCTATCTGACCGATATTCCGGCAGTGGCGGCGGTGGCAGAGGCGCTCGGCGTGCCGCTGATTGTCGACAACACGCTGGCGACGCCCTATCTGTGCCGCCCCATTGAAATGGGGGCGACTCTGGTGGTGCATTCCACCACGAAATACCTGACCGGCAACGGCACGGTGACCGGCGGGGCCGTTGTCGACAGCGGCAATTTCGACTGGTCGGCCAGCGACAAATTCCCGTCGCTCTCGCAGCCGGAGCCCGCCTATCACGGGTTGAAATTCCACGAGACCTTCGGCGCGCTGGCCTATACTTTCCACGGTATTGCTGTCGGCCTGCGCGATCTGGGCATGACGATGAACCCGCAGGCGGCGCATTATACCCTGATGGGGATCGAGACCCTGAGCCTGCGGATGGAGCGCCATGTGCAGAATGCCGAAAAAATCGCGGCATGGCTGGAAAACGACCCGCGGGTGGAGTTCGTGACCTATGCCGGCCTGCCCTCCTCGCCCTACTATGACCGCAAGCAGGCGCTCTATGCCAAGGGCGCGGGGGCGCTGTTTACCTTTGCCGTCAAGGGTGGATACGAGGCCTGCGTGAAACTGGTCGACAGTGTCGAGATTTTCAGCCATGTGGCCAATCTGGGCGATACGCGCTCGCTGATCATCCATTCGGCCTCAACCACGCACCGGCAATTGACGCCGAAGCAGCAGGAGGCCTCGGGCGCCAGCCCGAATGTGGTGCGCCTGTCAATCGGGACCGAGGACGCGGACGATTTGATCCGCGATCTGGATCAGGCACTGGCCGCTGCGACGGCGTAAATCCGGCAGGGGCCGGAAAATGCGGAGGATTGCGACATTTCTGGCCCTTTTTCTTGCGGCAATGCCGGTGGAGGCGGATATTCAGCGCGAACTGGACAGCATCTATCGCATTGACGATCTGATCGGCATGGCGGCGGGGGTAGCGGATGATACCCGCATCATCGCCATGACCGCGCGCGGGGTGCGGGAAAAGGGGCAGGATGTGCCGGTCACCACCTCCGACCGCTGGCATATCGGCTCGATCAGCAAATCGCTGACCACGGTTTTGCTCGGCACTCTGGTGGCCGAAGGGCGACTGGATGTCGATACGCCCCTGCCGGAACTGCTGCCCGATATCGACGGGATGGATGCCCGCTGGAACACCGTGACCCTGCGCGATGTGCTGGAGCATCGGTCCGGCCTTCCGGCAAATTTCGGGCTGAAAACCATGATGCTGGATGCCGGGGACGAGGCCGAGCGCCCGGCCCTGCGCCGCACAGCCCTTGCTGCGGTTCTGGCAAAACCACCCAGATCCCGCGAATTCCGCTATTCCAACGTCGGCTACACGCTCGCGGGCCATGTGGTCGAGAACCTGACCGGACTGCCGTGGGAACAAGCCCTGCGCGAACGGGTCTTTGCTCCGCTCGGCCTCGAAAGCGCCGGCTTCGGCGCGCCAAAAGGCGACGGGCGCTATGACCAACCCTCGGGGCACGCGAATTTTCTGGGCCGCTGGCAAAGGCCGATGAACCCCTTTGACAGTCGCGCCGACAATACGCCGGTGATCGGACCGGCGGGAACCGTGCACATGTCCCTGCCCGATCTGCTGGTCTACGGGCAGGCGCTGTTGCGTATGGCCAGCGGCGAGGACGATATATTGCCGGCGGCGGTGTTTGCCGATCTGGCCACACCGCGCGACGGGGAATACGCCGGCGGGCTGATTTCCGGTGACGGTCCGGCAGCCGACGGAGCGTTTTTATGGCATAACGGCTCCAACACCATGTGGTATGCTCTGCTGGTGATCCTGCCGAAGAAAAACCGCGTTGTAGCCGTAACGGTCAATCAGGATGGAAAGCACGCCCGTGACACCGCATGGCAGGTATTTCGGAAACTCGCAGACTGGTGACCCTAGGCGTGCCTTGGCCGATGTCCGAAAAACGGCTCCACAATGGCACGGAAAACCTCTATGAAAGAAAAACGGACGTTCGGGCGAAAAAAGCTGGCTCCGTTTGAGGTTACTTTGGGTTTGTGAAGGATAGTTTACCGGCGATGCGTCCTGTTCTGGCACTGGAGCTGTCTTCCGACGGCATTTCGCTGCACGAGCTGTCCTATGACAGCAAATGGCGGGTGATTTCCTATGCCTCGCTGGATGATCCGTCACTGCCGAAAAAAATGGCGGCCATGCGCGCAACGGCGCGAGCCTCGCAAGGGCGGTTTTTCAAAAGCCAGCTCTGGCTGCCCGCGGATCAGGTAAAAACCGTCGAAGTCAAAATTACGGCCGAGGACCCCGAAGAACGTCACCACGAAGCCGCCGAGGCCCTGCGCCAAATACCCGAATATGCGGACGGGGACTATACGTTTCAGGTTGGCGAGAACGACAGTTTCGGCAACGCCACTGTCGCGCTGGTCAACAACAGCGTTCTGGCCGAGGCAAAACGCTTTGCCAGAGGATACGGCTTCGGAACCGAGGATGTGACCTCCTCGAAACGAATCAGCGGATTTTACCAGCAACCGTTTTTCGAACCGGTGTCCTTGGCTCCGGTCAGAATTCCGCTGGCCATAGATTTTCGCAAGATCGGTTTTTTTGCGGGGATCGCCGCTATGCTCGCTGGATTGGCCGCTGGCGGTTACTGGCTTTACAATACCATTGACTTCGGCAGCGATCCCAGCACCGCCATAGAGGCCACCGAAAACCGGGTTTTGGAGGCAGAACAGGATCCGCGCGCGCCCATCCGGCCGACAACCCTGTCGGGCGTTACGACGTCCGACGGGCCGGAAATCATTGACGGCGGCACCGTGCTTGCACCCTTGCCGCAAGTGGAGCGCGAAGTTTCGGTTTTCGACACGCAAATCGGACAACCCGCTCTCGGCTCGGATTTGGCCACTGCGGACACGCCGGAGCAACCCGCCACGCAGGACGGCCCCGCGCTTGATCAGGGCGTGCCGCAAACGCTCGCCAGTTCCGGCCCTGACAGCCTGCCGGCACCGGAAACTACGGGAATTCCGCTGGAGCCCCCCCTGCTGGCACAGCCCGTTGCAGCGGCGGAGGATTCGGAGTTTTCCGGCAGGGGCCTGCAACCGCCGATCCCGGTCCGCGAACCCGCGGAATTTGCCATCACACCGCGGCGCATCGACATCTTGCCCGACGACGAAAGCACTGTGGCGCTGGCCGGACAGCTGGAAAAATTCAACGACAGTCTGGGACTGACGCAGGTTCGCACCAACAACGCCGCTGCCCTGCGGTTGGCAGAGGCCCTCGCCGCACAAAAAATTCCGCCGACGGTTATCCTCGGACGCCCCGATGAACTGCCGATGCTGCGCGGTGGGGTGGCCGTTCCCGATCCGTTGCCGGAACCGGTTGCGCCCGTGGCCGCACAAACCGGCGATACCCCCGCCCCCCCGAGCCCGGCCGATATTGCCACGCTGCAGATGCAACCACCCACGGTTATCGAGGGTCTGCCGGAACTGACACCGATCCTGCGCAACGGCACCCCGATAACCGAACTGCCTGCGGAGGCCCCACCGGACGCCACGGAAACGGCAACGCCGGAGGACGGGGGAGCTGTGGCGGCGGTAGCACCAGCCGAACCGCGGCCCATTCCGCGCCCCGACTCGATTGCCATTACCGCTGTGCTGAACGATCCGACCCTTTCGGAAGG
The DNA here is from genome assembly GCA_026982255.1 of Paracoccaceae bacterium. Taxonomy (GTDB): domain Bacteria; phylum Pseudomonadota; class Alphaproteobacteria; order Rhodobacterales; family Rhodobacteraceae; genus NORP23. Next base: position 4,590 of record JALSHL010000182.1, read on the forward strand.
GGCTGTTCCGGCAACCAATGTGCCGCTGCACCGCCCGCCCGGATTTGCCGAACGCGTGCAGGCAATGATCCAGAAGATCGAGGAAACCGCCCGCACCACACCGCGTTTCACCGACACCCCGCGCGAGATCAACCTGCCGACCAATGCCAACGTGGCCCGCGAGGCCACGATTGAAAACGGTATTATCCTCAATGAAATGAGCCTGATCGGGGTTTACGGCAAGCCCGGCGACTACCGCGCCCTGATCCGCAGCAGAAGAGGCAAATATACTATGGTCAAGGTTGGCGACACGATAGAACGCTGGAAAGTGGTTGCCATTTCCGAAAACACCGTACGGATCAAGAAAGGCAGCAAAACCGAAACCCTGAGGCTCCCCGGTTAAAGCAGGATCAGCGCGGCCAGACCGAGGAAGGTGAAAAAGCCGAAAATATCTGTAACCGTGGTGACAAAGGCCCCCGATGCCAGCGCCGGGTCCGCCCCGAGTTTTTCCAGTCCGATCGGCACCAGAATACCCGCCAGACCGGCCACAAACAGGTTGCCGATCATGGCCAGCCCCAGCACGACCCCGAGCATGGCATTGTCATACCAGAGCGCGCCTATCACCCCGATCACCACAGCGAACAGCAGGCCGTTGGCCAGACCGACCATCGCCTCGCGCAGGATGATGCGATAGGCGTTGGCCGAAGTCAGGTCGCGCGTGGCCAGCGCCCGCACCGCCACGGTCAGGGTCTGCGTGCCGGCGTTGCCGCCCATGGAGGCAACAATCGGCATCAGCACCGCCAGCGCCACCAACGCATTGATTGTGTCGGTGAATTGCGCGATGACAATCGAGGCAAGGATCGAGGTCACAAGGTTCACTGCCAGCCACGGGAAGCGCAGCTTGGTGATCTCCCAGACAGAACTGGACAGTTCCTCGTCCCCGACACCGGCCAGAAGCTTCATGTCCTCCTCGGCCTCGTCCTCGAGGATTTCCATGGCATCGTCTATGGTGATAACCCCGACCAGACGGCCGTTTTTGTCCACCACCGGTGCTGATACCATGTGATATTGGTTGAAGGCATAGGCGACATCTTCCTCGGGCTGATCCACGGGGATGGCGCGGAAATCCTCGCTCATCAGGGCGGTCAGGGACACCTCGCGCCCTGCCCCCATCAGTTTGCCGAGCGGCACGGTGCCGACGGGGTGCATGGCGGAATCGACCACGATCACGTCATAGAAGTCCTGCGGCAGGTCCTCGGCCGCACGCATGAAATCGATGGTATCACCGACATTCCAGTGCTGCGGCGCAATCACCATTTCGCGCTGCATCAGGCGGCCGGCAGTATCCTCGTCATGGCTCAGGGACTGCTCGACCGCCACACGGTCAGCATCGTCGAGGGATTCGAGCAGTTTTTCCTGCTGCGGCTGCTCCAGATCCTCGACCAGATAAACGACATCGTCGGTATCGAGGTCCTTTACCGCCTCGGCCAGCACCTCGTCGGGGGTTTCCTCCATGATCTCGTCACGGACGCCCTCTTCAAGCTCGGTCAGAACCTCGCCGTCCACGCGATCGCCCCAGAGCCGCATGACACGGCGGCGGTCCTCGGGGGTGATCTGCTCCAGCATGTCGGCGATATCCGCCTCGTGCAGGCCCTCGAACACCTGCAACAGTTCCGACTGGGAATCATTGTCCACAGCCCGCAAAACCGCGTCAACGAGACCGCGGTTGAGGGCGTAAGCATCGTCCTGTTCGTTCGTATTGTTGAAATCTTCGGCCATGACATCCCCCTGCGGTTTTGAGCGGAACCTAGTCAACAGCAGCGCCTTTGGGAAGGTCCTGAAGGACATTCATACAGGAAAAACAACCTTTTCCCGCATATTTTTCCAGAAGATCGCCGCGCCCTCCACAACCACCCTTCCGAATCGCTTGAAACACCTTTTCGGGTTTCGGGTGATACAGACGGACAAAAATCGCGCACTCTCTCGGGATAATTTACGGCGCCAGACCGTGAAACAACGGACAGGAGAGTATCAATGCAGGATCCCATGAAGGGTGCCTATAGCGACCCGAATTTTACCCCGCCCCTTTCACAGGCCGTCCCGCTGGGACTGCAACACGTTCTGGCAATGTTTGCCTCGAACGTAACCCCCTCGATCATCATTGCCGGTGCCGCCGGTTTTGCCTTCGGCGGCGAGGATATGACCTACCTCGTGCAAATGGCCATGTTGTTCGCAGGGATTGCAACCCTGTTCCAGACCATTGGCTTCGGCCCTGTCGGGGCGCGCCTGCCTATCATGCAGGGGACAAGTTTCGCCTTCGTTACCGTTATGATTATCGTGGTCAAGGACTACGGCATGGGGGCGTTGATGGGGGCTATCGTGGTAGCCGGTTTCTTCCACTTCTTGCTCGGAACGGTCATCGGCCGTATCCGTTTTCTGTTCCCCCCGCTGGTGACAGGGCTGGTTATCCTGACAATCGGGCTGAGCCTTATTCCGGTCGGCATCAAATACGCTGCCGGCGGAGCCGCCAAATTCCAGATGGAAGCGGAAAGCTTCGGTTCTCTGGCGCACTGGTTCCCCGCATTGACTGTGATTGTGGTCGCGCTGGTGATGAAATTCTATACACGGGGAACCCCTTCCGCAGCCGCGATCCTGATCGGACTGATTGCCGGATACATTGCCGGAATTTTCACCGGACTGGTTGACCTGGGGGCCATCGGAAGCGCCATTTCATCGAAGCCGGCCATCGCCCTGCCGAAATTCATGCCCTACGGGTTCGAATTCAATATCGCGGCGATCCTGCCTGTCGCGCTGATCGCCATTGTATCGGCAATCGAAACGGTCGGCGATACCAATGCAACAACCAAAGGCGGCGCCGGACGCGAGGCAACCGACCGCGAGATCGCCGGAGCCACCTTTGCCGACGGTCTCGGCTCGGCGGTGGCGGCCCTGTTCGGGGGCCTGCCGAACACCTCGTTCAGCCAAAACGCCGGCATCGTCGCCATGACCGGCGTAATGAGCCGCCATGTGGTGACCATTTCCGCGCTGTTCCTGATTGCAAGCGGTCTCAGCCCGAAAGTGGCCGCAATCTTCTCCTCCATGCCGCTTCCGGTGCTTGGCGGCGGTGTGATCGTCATGTTCGGCATGGTTGCCTCGGCTGGCCTCAATATGATTGCCGACGTCAGAATGACCCGTCGCAACATGATCATTATGGCGGTTTCGCTTTCGGTCGGCCTTGGTCTCGCCCAGGTGCCGACAGCTGTGCAATATGTTCCCGGAACCCTCAAAACCCTGCTGGTATCGGGGCTGCTGCCGGTGGCCTTCGTGGCGATAATTCTCAATCTGCTGCTGCCGGAGCACGACTAGCAGACAACAAACACGCAAGCCGCCCTTTCCAGCAGAGGGCGGCTTCGCTATGTCTGGACACAAATACCGGAGAGAACATGGACAAGACTGCATTCATCGACAAATTCGGAGGGGTTTACGAACATTCCGAATGGATCGCCGCACAGGCCTACGACGACGGAGCTGATCCGCAAGATGTCGAGGCACTGGCGCAGGTCATGCGCCGGATAGTCGAGGAAGCAGGCGAAGATGCCCAACTGGCCCTGCTACGCGCCCACCCGGATCTGGCCGGCAAACTGGCTAAATCCGGTGCCTTGACCGAAGAATCCACATCCGAGCAGGCGGGCGCCGGTCTCGACCAGTGTTCCGAAGCGGAGTTCGCGGAGTTCACACAGCTCAACACCGCCTACAAGGAGAAATTCGACTTCCCTTTCATTCTGGCCGTAAAAGGCCGGAACCGGCAGGAAATTCTGGAAAACTTCCGCACGCGGATTCACAATACGCGCGCGGTGGAATTCCGCGAGGCGCTCGATCAGGTTCACCAGATCGCGCGCCTGCGGCTGGAAGCCATGGGCTGACTATTTGGTGCCATACATCCGGTCGCCGGCATCACCCAGACCGGGCAGAATATAGCCGACCTCGTTCAGACGTTCATCGAGCGAGGCGGTGACGATCGGCACATCCGGGTGCGCCTCTTTCATGCGGGCAACGCCTTCGGGAGCCGCCAGCAGGCAGAGAAAACGGATGTTTTTTGCACCGGACTTTTTCAGCAGGTCAATCGCGGCGACCGAGGAATTTCCTGTGGCCAGCATCGGATCGACGGCAATAACCACCCGCTCGTCCAGCTTGTCCGGCACCTTGTAGTAATACTGCACCGGCTTCAGGGTTTCCTCGTCGCGATACAGCCCGACAAAACCGACGCGGGCCGAGGGGATAAGCTCCAGAACGCCATCAAGCAGCCCGTTGCCTGCGCGCAGGATCGAGATCAGCGCCAGCTTGCGCCCTTCGAGCACCGGCGCATCCATTTCCACCAGCGGGGTTTCGATGCGCTGCGTGGTCATCGGCAATTCGCGTGTGACCTCGTAAGCAATCAACATGCTGATTTCATGTAGCAACTGGCGAAACAATCCGCTCGGCGTCTCTTTCTTGCGCATCTGGGTCAGCTTGTGCTGCACCAGCGGGTGGTCGACGATGGTCAGGTGTTCGGTCATGGCTTTTGTCCCTATCTGAATTTCGCCAGCATCCGTTGGCGCGTGTCCTCGTCGCAAAATGCGGCGTTCATGGCGGCTGTGTTTATAGCGTTAAAATCGGCGCGACCCCAAGCGAAAGTATCGGCAAGATGGGCATATTCCTCCGTCATTGTCGTATGAAAATAGGGCGGATCATCGGTCGAAACGCAGACCGGCACCCCTGCCCTGCGCAGCCGCTCGATGGAATGTTCCGGCCAGTCGGAAAACACCGACAGCGCGATATTGGAACCGGGGCAAACCTCCAGCAGGATGTTTTCGTCGGCCAGCCGGTCAACCAGCGCGGGGTCCTCGATGGCACGAACGCCGTGACCGATGCGCGTGACTTTGAGGTGGTCGAGCGTGTCGCGCACGGAACCGGCCCCGCATATCTCGCCCGCGTGCGACGTCAGGCCAAGCCCCGCCTCGGCCGCAATCGCGAAAGCAGGAGCGAAATCGGCGGCGCTCAGGTGGCGCTCCTCTCCGCCCATACCGAATCCGGTCAGCATCGGACCTGCAGTTTCAGCCGTCAGGCGCGCGATTTTTACGGCCTCTTCAGGACCGAAATGACGCACACAAGTGGAAATGAAGCGCGTTTCGATGCCATGGGCCGCACGGGCGTTGTCCGCCCCCTCGATCATTGCGGCAAGATATTCTTTCCATGCCGCGACATCCCCGCCGCCGCAAAAATCGGCAGCCAGAAACAGCTCGGTATAAACCACACCGTTGGCGGCACTCTCGGCCAGAACCGCCTCGGTCAGGCGCCGGTAATCCTCGGGCGACTGCAATACGCTGGTCGCGGCTTCGTAGGTGCACAGGAATTCGGCGAAATCGGCCCAGCGATAACTGCCGTCGGCGGCGAAAACCCCGGACAGATCAACGTTTTTTTCTTTCGCCAGCGTGCGGATGAACTCAGGCGGTGCCGCGCCCTCGATATGTAGGTGAATCTCGGTTTTCGGCAGGGTTTTCCAGTCGTTCACAGAAAATTCCTTCCGTGTTTTCCAGCAGTAAGGCCAAGATGTGCGGCGATGCTCTCGCCGACGTCGGCGAAATTGACAATGCCGATTTCACGCGCTGTGACGTCGGGACCGGTGATCAGGACCGGCACCCGCTCGCGTGTGTGTTCGGTGCCGGACCATGTGGGATCGTTGCCGTGATCGGCCGAGATCACCAGCATGTCGCCGCTTTTCAGACGGGACGTGATTTCCGGCAGACGGGCGTCAAAGGCCTCCAGCGCACGGGCATAACCGGCAACATCGCGCGGATGGCCGTAAAGCGTGTCGAATTCAACAAGATTGACGAAAATCAGATCGCCATCTTTGTATTCATCCATGAATTCCAGCAGATCGTCGACAAGTTCCAGATCCCGTTTACCCTTTTTTAACTTGCTGATGCCACGGTGGGCGAAGATATCCCCGATCTTCCCGACCGCGAGCGTTTGATGGCCCGCTTCGACAACACGGTCGCAAAGGGTCGGCTCCGGCGGCGCGATGGCATAGTCCTTGCGATTGAGGGTGCGAGTGAACGTATCCGCCGTCTCGCCAATGAACGGTCGGGCAATAATGCGCCCTACCCGCATCGGGTGGAATATGTCCGCCGCGATCTTGCAGATTTCGTAAAGGCGTTCCAGCCCGAAATGCTCCTCGTGCGCGGCAATCTGGAAAACACTGTCGGCAGACGTGTAACAAATCGGTTTGCCGCTGCGGATATGTTCCTCGCCCAGTTCGTGCAGGATCGGCATACCGGACGCGTGTTTATCGCCAAGGATGCCGGGAATGGCCGCCCGCTCGACGAATTCGGCTATTTTATCCGACGGGAATGCCGGTTCCGTATCGGGAAAATAATGCCAGTGGAACGGAACCGGCACACCCGAAAGTTCCCAATGGCCGGACGGGGTATCCTTGCCCTGCGAAACCTCGGTTGCTGCGGCATAGGTGCCCGTCTGCCCGGCATCCAGACCCGGAGTATCTGCCCCGGAGGCAAGCCGGATCGCGGCTCCAAGGCCGAGCGCATCCAGATTGGGAAGTTTCAGCAGCCCGCTGCGCCCCGCGTCAGCCCGCCCTTCGGCACAGGCCTGCGCAATATGGGCGAGCGTATTGGCCCCCTCGTCACCGAAATCGGCCGCATCGGGGGCGCCGCCACAACCGACGGAATCGAGAATCAGAAAAATGGCGCGGGTCATAATTACCCCTTTTGCAAATGCGACTTGTCAAAACTGCCCGGCAGCAAATCACCCACCGTCGTTGTGCTGGTTTTCCCGGCCGGATTCGCAAGAATAACCGGCGTGTCCAGTTCCGAAAACTCGGCGATTTTCTGGCGGCAACCGCCACAGGGGGTAATCAGGACGGGACCACCGGCCACCACCAGAATTTCCGCGATCTCCGTCTCTCCGGCCGCAATCATGGCGGCAATTGCGCCGGCCTCGGCGCAAGTTCCCTCGGGCGAGGCCACATTTTCCACGTTGCACCCGCCGAAAATCCTGCCCGAACCGCTGCGCACAGCCGCCCCCACCTTGAAATTGGAATACGGAGCATAGGCGTTCTTGCGGGCATCGAGCGCCGTTTGAAACAGGGTCATTGAAGTTTCCTTTGATATCCTTCGAGACTACAGCGATTTTACCCGAAGGAGCAAGCGCCGTTCAGTTGTTTTCCCAACTGTCTTTCTTGCGATACAGTGTCGAGGGGGAAACATCCAGCAATCGTGCCGCCTGCGTGATGGACCCGTCGCAAAACTCGATTGTCGCCTCGATAAAATCCCGTTCCAGCTGCGCCAGAGGTGTGCCGATAAAGGCGGCAAGATTCGTCGGCGGCGGGCCACCCCCCACAACATTGTTCCTGCTCCCCGATGAGCGCGCTTTGTCGGCGCTCCCGCCGTTTTCGCTGCGCGACAAGGTAATCTCGGACGGAAGCATTTCCGGCAATACAACCCGCCCGTCATTCAGCACAACGACATTGCGGATCACATTCATCAGCTGGCGTACATTTCCGGGCCAGTCGCAAGCGGTCAGGATATCGATAACTTCCTGGCTGAACCCCTCGAAATTCTTGCCTTCCTCGTCCGAGAACTTCTTCAGCATGCTCTCGGCAATTTCCATAATGTCCGAGGGCCGGTCCCGAAGCGGCGGCAAATGGATCGGAACCACATGCAGACGATAATACAGGTCCTCGCGAAAACGTCCGGCGCGCACTTCGGCCAGTGGATCGCGGTTGGTGGCACAAACGATTCGGACATCCACCATTTGCGGCTTCGTCGCCCCCACGGGCTGGATCGTCGATGTCTGTAGGAACCGTAAAAGCTTCGTTTGCAGCGCCAGATCCATCTCGCATATTTCATCGAGAAACAGCGTCCCGCCATGTGCGGCAGCGGCCGCGCCTTTCTTGTTTGCAATCGCGCCGGTAAACGATCCTTTCAGGTGGCCGAACACTTCCGACTCGAGCAGATCACGGGGAATGGCACCGCAATTCAACGGAATAAACGGTCCGCTTGCCCGACTGGATACATTGTGAATGGCCTGCGCACAGACATCCTTGCCGGTGCCGCTTTCCCCGGTAACGAACACGGTTGCTGTGGAGCGCCCGATATTGCGCACCATCCGGTAGATCTGCTGCATCTCTTCCGAGGAGCCGATAAACCCCTCGAATCCGCCCGGTTTTCCATCGCCCGAAACCGGTAACGGGGCATCATCGCTATGCAAGGCCTTGACCGCATTGTCTATCGCGGAAAGCAGACGGATCTCGTCAAAAGGCTTCACCAGAAAATCGAATGAACCCAGACGCATAGCCTCTACGGCACGGTTAATAGAACCGTTTGCGGTAATCACGATGATCTTGATTTCCGGCTCGGATTCAATGAACTCGGCCATCAGCTCGGTGCCATCACCGTCCGGTAACAGTAAATCCAGAAGAACAATCTTGAATCCGTTGTTCGCAAAACGCGCACGGGCATCGGCAATGGTCGTTACGGAAACAATATCATGACCGGCCTTGCGCAGAACGGTTTCATACACCATCGCAAGCGAGGGGGTGTCTTCAATAAGCAGGATAGGCAAAGTCATTAAGAAATATTACCGCTATTGTTCGGCTAAAAAGGCCAATATCTCGGAAATACCCTTTATGCACAACATATTCAAGGACTGGCGGTTAGCCTGTCCATCTGACTTGACGGCAAGGTTCAGCGCCTCGGCGCATTGTTGCAGATTCGAGGCCCCGATCGAACCACCGACAGATATAAGAGTATGGCTTGCCGAGCGTATCGCCTGCGTGTCGCCCGCCGCTTCCGCCTCTATCAGGCTCGTCTGCATATCCCGCAGGTCGGTCGTCACCTTATCAAGAAAATCCTCGCGCCCATCCGCACCGATTGTGCGCATCAGCGTGTCGAAAACCAGATGATCGATTTCCCCGACATCGCCCTGGAATCCCGAGAGCGTATTCGGCATGTCGGGGTCGGATGTAACCTGCGGAACTGTCCCGTACATAAATCCGAGTATGGAACGTCCGAGAGCGGCAATCCCCTCGATCGGTTTCGCGATAATTCCGTCGGCACCGGCCTTCTCGATCCGGTCCCGATGATCGCGCATCACATATGCCGTAAGCGCCACCAGAGGCGTCGCGGACTTCGCATCGTCGCGCCCCCTAATGGCCCGCAGCACCTCCAGCCCCGATTTCCGCGGCATCTCGATATCGAGCAACACCACATCAAAAGTGCCCTTCTCGAACTTTTCCAGAGCCTCGACCCCGTCGGAAGCCACCTCGAACCGGGCTCCCATCGTCTTGAGCATCTGCGTCACGACAAGCTGGTTCGTTACATTGTCCTCGGCCAGCAGAATATTGTAATGGGACAGGTCCGGCAGCGGCTCCTCCCCCTCGAAACGGGGTGCGCGCTGTTTCTGCCGCACCGGGAAAGTTATCATCACCTCGGCCCCGCCCTCGGGGCGGTTTCTGGCTGAAATCGCCCCGCCCATCCCCCGCACCAGAGTGCTGACGATATACAGGCCCATGCCGGAACCCGGCTTTTCCGAATCCTCCGGCCGTCCGCGAAACTGGAAAAGCCGTTGTCTGGCCGTATCGCTGAAACCCGGACCGGAGTCCGCTATCCCGATCCGCAGGGTTTCCCCCTGTGTATAACTGACAGACACCCGCACATCGCCATCGGGCGAAAACTTGAATGCGTTATCTATCAGGTTATTGATAATCCTGTGGAAGCTCACCTTGTCCGTGGTATCCAGCACCGGCAGATTTTCCGGGACATCTATCGAAAACGCCGCTCCATTGACCTGTGGAGACCAGATATCCGCCACAAGATTCAACTCGGTTGCAACATTGACGGGTTCGCCGGAGTTTCCCACACCACTCAGATTATCGCCCAGATCGAATGCCAGATCCATAAGTTCCTGCAGCATCCGCGACGAAGCGCGGGCCCTTGACAGGTTTCCGCGGTCTTTTTCCGACAATGCGGCCCCTTCCATAAGGTCGAGGCTCCCCAGAACACCCGCAAGCGACGCACGCAAATCGTGGGACAAGAGCGCAAAGTTCCGCTTTGTCTCGTCGATCTGGGTATCGGTTTCCGGAGTCGTATATTCGTTCATGATGTCCGCTTCAGTATCCAGTGTCGACCGGCAGGCATCGGAATGCCACCTTCGGTTGTTAATTATGGCAGTATACACTCCGCAAAGGTAAATTGCACATTAAAATTCACGCGATCTGCTGATATACAATCTGGCGGAGTTCCTGAAAGTCCAGCGGCAGATCAATAATAAAATCAAACGCTTCTGTGTTTATCGGCCTTCCCAGTGCAACAAACAGGGCATTCGGATGCCGGGCAAGGGCATCCCCGAGGTAGTCGCTTTCGCGCGAAATACCCGATTCGATCAGAACGATATGCGCCTCGCATGAATCTCCTTCCGGGCAAAACGCGATGTTGTCCCCCTTCAGGGCCGCCCTGCAAATCGCCGCCATCGCCTCGGTCGAAGCCAGTATCTCTACGTTCAGGGTATGGATATCGAACACCTCGACAGGAATTTGTGCCTCGACCGATATGCGGTTGCCGCCGGGGTTGTGGACAAGAATGGAGCCTCCCATTTTCTCGATCAGCCCGCGCGCGATCGCCGGCCCCAGCGCATCCGTGGCGAACTTGTCCTCCCCACGCGCTTCCGCCCCGAGTATCAGATTCGCGGTCCACTCCCCGCCCTCCGAGGCATACTCGAATGTCAGCGACATCACGAGCCGGTCACCAACGCAGGAAAAACACACATGAATACGCCGTGTTCCCGCGGTTTCGACAATATATTGCGTCAGATGGCTATAGGCCTGTCGCAACCGCCGGAAATCGGCACGCACCCTGACCGGACAGGCAGAGGCGACCTCCACATCGAACTCGACCCCCTCTCGACGGGCAATCGGTGAAAACCGGTCACCGACCGCCTTTGCCAGGTGGCGAATCTCGAACGGCTTGGCATCCAGTTGCAGGTCATCGGCCTGCAGCGCGCTGAAATCCAGAATATCGGCCAGCAATGCCACCATCTGCTGTGCGGATTGCTCGGCCTGCTGGATCAGGTTGCGTTGTCTGGGCTGTGTTTCGTTCTGCTTGGTAAGAGCCAGAAGCCCCAATACGCCATTCATCGGAGTGCGCAGCTCATGGCTCATCATTGTCAGGAACTGGGACTTCGCCAAACTGGCCTTTTCGGCAGCGTCCGCCAGTTCCAGGTTCTTCCGCGCCAGCCGCCTGAACTTCAGGCTTTCGCGATTGATATATCCGACCGCAAAAAGAGCTACTACGGTCGCCAGACCGAACAGGATCAGGGTGCGGTTCACCCCTGCCTCCAGACTCTCGCGGATTTTTCTGTCCCGGGTTTCCTCGCCAAGGGTGACCTCGCGACTCAATTTCGAAAGGAGCGGGGGGAAATCGTCAAACTGTGCCAGTATACGCGCCGCCTTGGCCGTTTCGCCGTCTTTCAAACCGACGATATCCCTGTCCACCTCCTTCATGCGCTCGAACAG
>JALSHL010000183.1 GCA_026982255.1 Paracoccaceae bacterium
TGGCGCAGGCCGAGGCAGGCGCCGATATGGTTATGCCGGGCTTCACCCATTTGCAGGTGGCGCAACCGGTGACATGGGGACATCACATGATGGCCTATGTGGAAATGTTCGCCCGAGACCGTTCGCGAATGCAGGATGCGCGCAAGCGGATGAACGAATCGCCGCTCGGTGCGGCGGCGCTGGCGGGGACCTCCTTCCCGATAGACCGGCATATGACGGCCGAGGCGCTGGGCTTCGACCGTCCGGCGGCGAATTCGCTCGATGCCGTATCGGATCGCGATTTCGCGCTGGAATTCCTGTCGAGCGCCTCTATCTGCGCCACGCACCTGTCGCGTTTTGCCGAAGAGCTGGTGATCTGGTCCTCGGCCCAGTTCCGTTTTGTCACCCTGTCGGACCGGTTTTCGACCGGCTCCAGCATCATGCCGCAGAAAAAGAACCCCGACGCGGCGGAGCTGATCCGTGCCAAGGTCGGCCGGATCAACGGGTCGCTCGTGGCGCTGTTGACCATCATGAAGGGCTTGCCGCTTGCCTATTCCAAGGACATGCAGGAGGACAAGGAGCAGGTATTCGATGCTGCCGATTCCCTGATGCTGGCTCTGGCAGCCATGACCGGCATGGTCGGCGACATGAAACCCAACCCCGCCGAGTTGCGCGTGGCGGCGGCCAGCGGGTTTTCCACCGCCACGGACCTCGCCGACTGGCTGGTGCGCGAGGCCGGCCTGCCGTTCCGCGACGCCCACCATGCAACCGGTGCGTTAGTGAAAATGGCCGAAGACAGGGGCTGCGACCTGCCGGAATTGACGCTGGAGGACATGAAATCCGTGCATCCGGCCATCAATTCAGGCGTTTACGAAGTTTTGGGGGTGGACAATTCGGTCAAAAGCCGTTCTAGTTATGGTGGAACTGCTCCTGAGGGTGTTCGCCGTCGGATTGCAAGCTGGAAAGAGGTGCTGGGATGAAAGTTTTTTCCGTTCTTGCCGTTGTTCTGCTTCTGGCTCCGCTTGCCGCCTGCGGCGTCAAAGGGGATCCGTTTGTTCCGGAACCGGCCGGACTGACGCAGCCCTAGATGCTAGGAGGAGCCGTTCCTGGATTAACAGGAGGTTTCTTTATGAAGAAAATTGCAACTTTGTTCCTTGCGGCCGCAATGTCGCTGCTGTCGGTTTCCGCTTCGGCGGAACCTTGGCGGGAAGGAGAGTTTCGCGGAACGGTAATTCTGACGGTTACCGGAAACGTGGATATGCCGACACGCGGGCCCAGTTCCGATGCGGTTGACAAGTTTTTCAGCTACAACGACCTGTCGTTCGACTCTGCTGCGCAATTCGATGTTGCCACCCTGCAGGCCCTGCCGCAGGTGCAGGTCAAGGCCGATTTTCCCAAGGACGGGCCGGTCTATACCTTCGAGGGGCCGTTGCTGGCGGATGTTCTGCGCGCGGCCGGAGCAACCGGCGAGACGGTAACCATCCGCGCCCTTGACGGCTATGCTGTGGAAATGCCGATGTCCGAGGCGATCGAAAAAGGCGCGGTTGTTGCCCTCAAGCGTGACGGCATCCCCTTCGCGATTGGCGATTTCGGCCCGACGCATGTGGTATTCCCGCGCGCCGAACGGATGGACTTGTCCTCGATGAACGACGACTGGTGGGTCTGGTCGATCTATAATATTCAGGTGGAATAGCACATATTCCCCTTGGCCAACGGGCGCGCTTGCCGCTATACCGCGAACCAGTTTTTCCAAACGGAGCGCGCCCGATGGACCATTTTATCTACCGCAACGGTGTCCTGCATGCCGAGGGTGTGCCTCTGCCCGAGATCGCCTCCAGCGTCGGCACGCCGTTTTACGTTTATTCCACCGCGACCCTGCAACGCCACTACCAGGTGTTTGACGAGGCTCTGGCCGGTATGGATCACCTGATCTGCTATGCCATGAAAGCCAACTCCAACATGGCCGTTTTGCGCATCATGGCGGACATGGGCGCGGGAATGGATGTGGTATCGGGCGGCGAGTATGCCCGCGCCATTGCCGCCGGCGTCCCCGGCGAGCGCATCGTCTTTTCCGGCGTCGGCAAAACCCGCGAGGAAATGGCCGCGGCCCTGACCGGCGGCATCCGCCAGTTCAACGTCGAAAGCGAACCCGAATTGCGCGCCCTGAACGAGGTGGCGCTCTCGCTCGGCGTCGTCGCCCCGATCACCGTGCGGGTCAATCCCGACGTGGACGCAAAAACCCACGCCAAGATTGCCACCGGAAAATCCGAGAACAAATTCGGCATCCCGATCAGCAAGGCCCGCACCGTCTATGCCGAAGCCGCCGCGATGGAAGGGATCGAGGTTGTCGGGATCGACGTACATATCGGCAGCCAGCTCACCGATCTGGACCCCTACGAGGCGGCCTTCACCAAGGTTGCCGAGCTGACCGAAACCCTGCGCGCCGACGGGCACAACATCCAC
>JALSHL010000184.1 GCA_026982255.1 Paracoccaceae bacterium
AACCGCTCAGACCATTGCGCAAAGCTTTTTTTCTGAACGAACGCAGGGCTTCGTCGAAACGAATGTCCTTGCTCAGGCGGCGGGATAATCATTGAAAGACAATAGTGCACTTTGAAAGATGGATGCCGTGAGCACGCGCGCCAGTCCAAAAGCGAGTTGCCGCGCAATTGTGCTCGTAGGGAGTTATCCATGAATGCCTCCCATAGTTCCTGTTCTACAGCCTGGCGTCTGGCAAACAGCTCGTGGTCGGCAATATAGGCATCCGAGGTTTGTGGTAGTTTTGCAATGTCCTGCTTTAAGGCTTCAATTTTTGCGTAGGTCGTGGACCAGTTTTTTCGAAGTTCGTCTTCAGTGTCGGGATCCAAATCGTTTTGTAGGGAGTCGTCCAGATCAGCTTTATGCCGGATTGCTTTGGCTAACTTTGACGATAGCGTTCGGCGTTGATTGATGACGGGAGCCGGATTCTCGATAGGTTTTGACCAAATTTCCTGACCGGTCCATTGGTCCCGAAACATGAGTCGGCCTGTTCGCTCAAACACCTCGAACAGCGAGTAGTATGATGTAACGTCGAATTGCAGCAAAACGCCTCCGAGGTGAACGTCTGACAAGCGGCCAGCGCGCTTTATATAGTATATAGCCCCCTATATAGGGAACGGTATATACGAGAGCCCCCTTTTATATAATGATCGGTCGTGTCGCCTGAATTAGCTGACGACGCGCAACGGTAGCCTTTTGACTTTGTTCCTGCGAATTGATCCGGCCAGACGGGATGCGATGAATTCAGCATTCTGTCTTACATCTTCGTCGTCGAGATGGGCGTACCGAAGCGTCGTTTGTAAATTTCGGTGTCCCATGATCTCTTTGAGCTTGAACGGGTCAACGTTCCCGCGCATTGCCGCCGATGCATATGTGTGCCGGAGATCGTGAATCCTTACATCTTCCAGGCCGGCTTGCGTTCGTATTCGGTTCCAGGCTTTCTGGAGGTTAACCATCGGGCGATTTGGGTATCTGCCTTGAATTACGTACGGGTTATTTTCGTGACGCGGTAGCTCCATCAAAATTTCATATGCGTCACTCGGAAGAGGCACCCGCCTTTTTCCGGTTTTACTGTCTGGTAGTTCCAAGTGATGCTGGGTCACGTAATCCCAGCGAAGCGTCAGAATCTCGCTGAGGCGGCATCCGGTCAAAATCAGTAGCTGGATGGCTGAAACCGTGTAGATGGACTCTGTGCCGCCTTCCAGACTCTCTGAGAGCACTTCTCCAAGACGTATGAGCTCGTTATCGCGCAAATATCGCTTCTTTTCTTCCTCGCGGAATTTTTTGATTCGGCGGGCCGGGTTGGTGCCGTCGCGGCGTAGCCCCCAATCTTCGGCCAGATTAAACATTTTTGATAGGACGCTCAGGGCACGATTTGCCTGATATGGGGTCTCGCGTAGAGAATAATGAAGGTTGACTATATCGGCGCGCCTAATGTCGGCAACTTTGCGCGGGCCAAGGCAGGGTTTGATGCAACGTCGAACGATACTTCCGTAGTCTCGGGCGGTCACGGGTTTGCAATGCTCTGCAACATACTCGAACAAGAACCGATCGCAGAGGGCGGAGACAGTTGGTGCTTTCAATCTCGATTGCCTCTCTTCGGACGGATCCCCGCCCTTTGCAACTTCTCCAAGGAGTTTTCGCGCTTCGTTTCGCGCTTCAATGGCGGTGAGTATACCGTGTTGCCCGATAGTGCGCCGCCTCGTTCTCCCGCTGGAGCGATATTGCACAAGGTATGTCTTTCGCCCGGACGGGTAGACCCGAACCCCAAAGCCGGAAATCTCCCGGTCCCAAACGAGGTACTCTTTCTCTCGCAATTCCAGTCCTTCAACAGAGCGTTTGGTCAGTTTGAACATAGCGTGAACTCCGGTTTATGCGTTCTGCTTCCGGAAGCACTACGGAAGCAGTGTGAGGCGTTTTACGGAGTAACTCATGAATCTACAGCGTAACCATAGTCAAGAAAAATCGTTTATAGTCATGCATTTATGTGTGGATGGCGGAGTTTGGCATAATGTGGAGAAACCCGCAATTTATACCTTTTAATCAGTAGGTCCCGGGTTCGGATCCCGGCCGGCTCACCACTTTTTCTTTTGTTGGATGGTATGTTTATGGCGCGGACGTGTCCAGAAAGCAGTCGGCGCGGCCGTCTTTACGCAGGGTAGAGGCGCCCACGGCTATGCTGCTGGCGCGGCGGCGTTGTGTGGCGCTCAGGCGGTCGGCGTTGCGGGTGCGCGGGGCGGGCAGGACGAGGGCCAGTTTGGCAGCGTCTCCGAGGCGCAGGTTGCTGGCGGATGTGCCGAAATACCGGCGCGAGGCTGCGGCCACTCCGAAGACGCCGGAGTCGAATTCGGCAATGTTCAGATATACTTCGAGAATGCGGCGTTTGGGCCAGAGGGCCTCGATCATCACGGTGAAGCCGGCCTCCAGCCCCTTGCGGAGCCAGCTACGCCCGGGCCACAGGAACAGGTTTTTCGCGACCTGTTGCGAGATGGTCGAGGCACCGCGACCGGAACCCTCGTTGATCGCGGCTTCGATGGCGGCGTAATCGAATCCGTTGTGCAGGCAGAAATTCGCATCCTCGGCGGCGACGACGGCCAGCGGGATGTTGGGGGACATGTCCCCGATATCCATCCAGACATAGCTGAGGCGGTTCAGCCTTTGCGATTCTGAATACATCAGGAAAGTCGCGGGCGGATTTACAAAGCGGAAAAAACCGACCCACAGCACCACGATCAGAAAAACGGCGAGCAGGGATTTGGCGTAAACGCGGAGAGCCGTCCGCAGAACACGCCTGCCAAACCCTTGTCTGGCGGACTGTTTGGCAGGCTTTTTGCGTCGCTGCGCGGGGGGCGCCATTGGCTAGCGTCCGGGTCGACCTTCGGCGAGAAGCCGGGCCTCGGCCGATTTGAGCGGCAGGCGCGCCGGTGCCCAGATTTCCGACGGGGCGGATGTTTCCAGTTGGGGGAAGATATCCAGCAGCTCCGTATGGATGGCCCGGTCGGCTTCCAGCAGATATTCGCCGGGTTGATAGCTCTCGCTGGGGGCATTTTCCGCAAACAGGATTTCATGGTTGTCGAACAGAAGATGGAAGTATTCGACTTGCGGGCGGGCGCTTACATAAATCGTATCGCCGTTACACAGGTGTTTGGCGGCGGCCAGCACTTCGGGTTCGCCAAAATAGACTTCGGCACGCCAGTCGCGCAGCAGCATCCGGTGTTGGGGCGAGACAAGAATATCCCGGTCATTTCCAAGCGCACCTTTGGAGATGCAGACCGGCGCGTGTTTTCCGGTGCCGTCGACAGTTCTGCGTCCGATCCAGCGCAACGGCTGTGGTCCGTGGTCCAGAGTTTCCACCATGTCGCCGACTTGCAGGTTTTCAACAGGTACGTCGCCTTGTGGAGTGCGGATACGGGTGCCGGCGACAAAGCAGGGCGGGGAGAGGACCCCGACCGCGATCTGGGTACTGGTGTTTACGAATGTGGTCGCGGTGATTGTGCCGTTGACCAGAACAGACCCGTCGGTGGGGGTGAAATACTCGATTCCCGCCGTGGTGTAGAATGTAACGCCTGTTATTGTGACGCCATTGATGGTTATCGTATCTCCGACCCACACGGCCGTAATCAGGCTGCCATTTATGCTATCGCCGTTGCCGGTTCCAATAAATCCGTCGTCATTGTTGTCGATGAATGTAAAGACGTTGACGGTTACAGCATAAGGAAGCGGGTAAGCTCCGGTGTTTCCCGGATCGAACAGATAAAACTGGTCTGTATAGCTGGTCGGCATGTGAACTTTCGCGGAATCTTGCAGGAATTGCTGCAGGATAACAGCTAATTCCTATCGGGAAAACCCGGAAATCGGTCCGGGGCGGGCGGAGGGGTGCCCTCCGCCCGGCCGTCAGGCGCTTTTCTCGTGAATGTTGTCATTCAGCGGATGCGGAATGCGCGAGAGCATTTCCTTCGGGCAGAGCTGCTTGAAATGCGGCAGCATCTCGTCCCAGCGGCGCAGGATGTCGATGCCCTTGGCGCTGCGGGTTTCCTTGACGTGCTGTTCGATCAGGTCTTTCAACTGTGCCTCCCAGTAACGGGACTGCACCGGCTGGATGGTGACCGTTTCGTCGTTGACCCGTGTTTCCGCCTCGTTGTCCGGATCGAAAATATAGGCCATGCCGCCGGTCATCCCCGCGCCGAAGTTGTCGCCGATGGAGCCGAGGATCACTGCCACGCCGCCGGTCATGTATTCGCAACCGTTGGAGCCGCAGCCCTCGACCACCACTTCGGCACCCGAGTTGCGCACGCAGAAGCGTTCACCGGCGCGGCCGTTGGCGAACAGCTTGCCGTCGGTGGCGCCGTAAAGCACCGTGTTGCCGATGATGGTGTTTTCCTCGGCTACCAGCGGGCATTCAAGGCGGGGACGCACGGTGATTACACCGCCCGACAGACCCTTGCCAACGTAGTCGTTGGCATCGCCCGAGACCTCGATTTTCAGACCCGGCGCGGCGAAGGCACCGAGGGACTGGCCGGCCGAGCCGGTCAGCTTGATGGTCAGGTGATCCGGCTGTAGCGAATTGCGCATACCGAAACGCTGGACGATATGACTGGAAACGCGGGTGCCGACCGTGCGGTGCGTGTTCTGCACCGTGTAGGACAGCTGCATTTTCTCGCCTTCCTTGAAGAAGGGTTGCGCGTCCTCGACAATCTGGGCGTCGAGGGTGTCGGGCACGGACTGGCGCGGTTTCGAACGGTCATACTCGATCTCTCCGGCCTCGCTGACCGAGATCAGCAGCGGGTTGAGGTCGAGGTCGTCCAGATGGGCCGCACCGCGGGAAACCTGTGTCAGCAGGTCGGCGCGACCGATCACCTCGTCTAGCGAGCGTGCGCCGATGGAGGCGAGAATCTCGCGCACTTCCTGTGCGTAGAAGGTAATCAGGTTGACGACCTTGTCCGCCGTGCCGGTGAATTTCTTGCGCAGGCGTTCGTCCTGCACGCAGACGCCGACGGGGCAGGTGTTGGACTGGCACTGGCGCACCATGATGCAGCCCATGGCGATCAGGGCGGCGGTGCCGATGCCGAATTCCTCGGCTCCCATCATCGCGGCGATGACGATGTCGCGGCCCGTGCGCAACCCGCCGTCGGTACGCATGGTGACGCGGTCGCGCAGGTTGTTCATGGCCAGCACCTGATGTGCCTCGGTCAGGCCCATTTCCCACGGCAGGCCTGCGAATTTGATCGAGGTGGCGGGGCTGGCGCCCGTGCCGCCGTTGTGACCGGAAATCAGGATCACGTCGGCCTTGGCCTTGGCCACACCGGCGGCAATCGTGCCGACGCCCGAGGAGGCGACCAGCTTCACGCAGACCTTGGCGCGCGGGTTGATCTGCTTGAGGTCATAGATCAGTTGCGCCAGATCCTCGATGGAATAGATGTCGTGGTGCGGCGGCGGCGAGATCAGCGTCACGCCGGGGGTGGAGTGGCGCAGACGGGCGATCAGTTCTGTCACCTTGATGCCGGGCAACTGGCCGCCCTCGCCGGGTTTGGCGCCTTGCGCTACCTTGATTTCCAGTTCCTCGCACTGGTTCAGGTATTCGGCGGTCACACCGAAACGCCCCGAGGCTACCTGCTTGATCTTGGCCGACGGGTTGTCGCCGTTGGGCTCGGGATGGAAATGCGCCGGATCCTCGCCGCCCTCGCCGGAATCGGATTTGGCGCCGATACGGTTCATGGCGATGTTGAGGGTTTTGTGCGCCTCGGGCGATAGCGCGCCGAGACTCATGCCCGGGGTCACGAAACGCTTGCGGATGGAAGTGATGCTTTCGACCTCTTCCAGCGGAACCGGTTCCAGCCCCTGTTTGAAGTCAAGCAGGTCGCGCAGGTGGATCGGCGGGCGGGACTGCATTTCGGCCGAATACTGTTGCCAGAGCTTGAACGAGCCCTGATCGCAGGCCGACTGCATCAGGTGCATGGAGCGCGCCCCCCATGCGTGGGGTTCGCCATTGGCGCGGGCCTTGTAGAAACCGCCGATCGGGAGGATGTCCGTGCGGGTGCGCCAGCCTTTGGCGTGAATCTCGCTTATCTTGCGCTCGATTCCACTGATGCCGATGCCGGAAATACGGCTGTGCATACCGGGGAAATACTCGGCCACCAGCGAACGGGAGAGGCCGACAGCCTCGAAATTCAAACCGCCGCGATAGGAGGAGATAACCGAGATGCCCATCTTCGACATGATTTTCAGCAAGCCCTGGTTGATGGCCTCGCGGTAGCGGTCCTTGGCCTCGTCCAGCGACATGTCGAGCAAGCCGCGCTCGATCCGGTCGGCCAGCGAGTCCAGCGCCAGATAGGCGTTGACGGTCGAGGCTCCGGCGCCGATCAGCACGGCGAAATAATGCGGGTCGATACATTCGGCCGAACGCACGTTCAGCGAGGTAAAGGTGCGCAGACCCTTTTGCACCAGCCAGCTATGCACGGCCGAGGTGGCCAGGATCATCGGCATCGGCACTTTTTCCTCGTTCTGGTGTGAATCTGTCAGAACGATGTGGGCGATACCGGCGCGCACGGCCTCTTCGGCCTCGGTCTGGATGCGGTCCAGTTCTTCCTGCAGGCTGCCGCCGACGGGGAAGGTGCAGTCGATGGTGATGGCACTGTCGCCGAAGTATTTCATCATCGCGGCGAAGCGACCGTTGGAGACGAACGGGCTGTCCAGCGTCAGGATCTCGGTTTGCGAGCTGTCCTGATCCAGCACGTTTTTCAGGTTGCCGAAACGGGTTTTCAGGCTCATCACGCGGAATTCGCGCAAGGAGTCGATCGGCGGGTTGGTTACCTGGCTGAAGTTCTGGCGGAAATAGTGGCTGAGTGGGCGGTAGCGTTCGGAGAGAACCGCGCTCGGGGTGTCGTCACCCATGGAGGCCAGCACTTCCTTGGCGTCCTCGACCATCGGGTGCAGGATCATTTCCAGTTCCTCGATGGTATAGCCGGCAGCGATCTGGCGTTTGCGCAGGTCCTCGCCGGTGAATTTCGGCTGTTCGTCCACGCCGTCGGTGATTTTCTCGAGGTCGGTGATTTTCTTCACCCACTCGTCAAACGGCTGGCTGGCGGCGAGCATGTCCTTGAGGTCCACGTCGTGCCAGAGCTTGCCCTCTTCCATATCGACGGCCAGCATCTGCCCGGGGCCAAGCGCGCCCTTCTCGACGATTTTCAACTCGTCGACCGGCACCATGCCTGCCTCGGAGCCGGCAATCACCAGACCGTCGCCGGTAACGACATAACGCATGGGGCGCAGGCCGTTGCGGTCCATGCCGGCGGCGACCCAGCGTCCGTCGGTCATGGCAAGGGCGGCGGGGCCGTCCCACGGCTCGATCACCGAGTTGGCATAGGAATACATGTCCTGCCATGCCTGCGGAATCGCGGTGGCCATGTTGGTCCAGCTTTCGGGCACCAGCATGGTTTTGACCATCGGCGCGGAGCGACCGGCGCGCACCATCATCTCGAACACCGAATCCAGCGCGGCGGAGTCGGATGCGCCATGCGCGATCACCGGCTTGATGTCCTCGGCCAGATCACCGAAGGCGTTGGAGGCCATGCGGATCTCGTGGCTTTTCATCCAGTTGACGTTGCCCTTGAGGGTGTTGATCTCTCCATTGTGGGCCAGCATACGGAAGGGCTGCGCCAGCCACCACTGCGGGAAGGTGTTGGTGGAATAGCGCTGGTGATAGATGGCAAAGGCGCTCTCGAAGCGTTCGTCCATCAGATCGGGGAAGAAAACCGCGACCTGTTCGGCCAGCATCATGCCCTTGTAGATGATCGAGCGGCAGGAGAGCGAAGCCACATACAGGCCGTCGATCAGGGCGGCGGCGGCGGCCTTTTCGATACGGCGGCGGATGACGTAAAGCTCGCGCTCGAAGGTTTCCTCGTCCACACCCTTGGAGTTGGAGATCAGGATCTGCTCGATCTCCGGCCGGGTGGCGTTGGCTTTCTCGCCAAGGCAAGAGATATCCACGGGCACATGGCGCCAGCCATAGATGTAGTAGCCCATGCGCAGGACTTCGGATTCGACGATTGTGCGGCATTTTTCCTGTGCGGCGAAATCGGTGCGCGGCAGGAAAATCTGGCCGACGGCGATCAGATTGTCGTCCGGCTCGTGGCCGGTGCGCCGGATCTGGTCGTAAAAGAATTTTACCGGAATCTGGACGTGGATGCCGGCCCCGTCGCCGGTTTTTCCGTCCGCATCCACGGCGCCGCGATGCCATACGGCCTTCAGCGCCGCAATGCCGTTTTCCACCACCTGACGGCGCGGTTTGCCGTCGATGGAGACCACCAGACCAACCCCGCAGGAGGCGTGTTCGTCATCCTCGCGATACATGCCGCAGCAGGAGAGTTCCTTGCGTTTGGCCTCGTATTCCGCGGCCCATTTTTCGTCGAATTCGGTCATTGTTTGCCCTCCAGATAGGCGGCGATACGATCGGCGGCTTCGCGCCCGTCGTGGATCGCCCAGACAACAAGGCTGGCGCCGCGCACGATGTCGCCGGCGGCGTAAACGCCCTCGATGCTGGTTTCATAGGTGGTGAAGTCGGCCTTGACGGTGCCCCAGCGGGTCACTTCCAGTTCCGGCGTGTCCCAGAGTGCCGGCAGTTCCTCCGGCTCGAAACCCAGCGCCTTGATCACCAGATCGGCGGGCTCGGTATACTCCGCGCCCTCGATCGGTTCGGGCGACTGGCGGCCGGAAGCGTCGGCGGCGCCGAGGCGCATTTTCTGCACGATGACGCCGGAAACGGTGTCCTCGCCGGTGAAACCTTTCGGCGCGGCAAGCCAGACGAATTCGACGCCTTCTTCTTCGGCATTCTGTGTTTCGCGCACGGAACCGGGCATGTTGGCACGGTCGCGGCGATACAGGCATTTGACGGATTTCGCGCCCTGCCGGATGGCGGTGCGCACACAGTCCATGGCGGTGTCGCCGCCGCCGATAACGACCACGTTCTTGCCCTTGGCGTTCAATTCTCCGCTGTCGATTTCCGGCACCTCGTCGCCGAAATTCAGGTGGTTGCTGGCGGTCAGGTAGTCCAGCGCCTTGACGATTCCGCCAAGTCCCGCACCCGGCCCGCCGAGGTCGCGGGATTTGTAGACGCCGGTGGCAATCAGAACCGCATCGTGTTTCTTGCGCAGGTCGGCAAAGGAGATGTCCTCGCCCACGTTGCAGTTGGTGACGATCTCGATCCCGCTGCCGGTAAGCTGGTCGATGCGCCGCATCACTACGTCCTTTTCCAGCTTGAAACCGGGGATGCCGTAGGTCAGCAAGCCGCCTGCGCGGTCGTTGCGGTCGTAGACGGTGACCTTGTAGCCGAGGCGGCGCAGACGGTCGGCCGCGGCCAGCCCGCCCGGACCGGCCCCGATGATGCCGACGCTTTTGTCGATTTCCTCGAACGGGGTGGCCGGTTTGACCCAGCCGTTTTCCCATGCGGTGTCGGTGATATATTTTTCCACCGCGCCGATGGTTACGGTCTCGAAACCGGCCTGCTCGATCACGCAGTTGCCTTCGCACAGGCGGTCCTGCGGACAGATACGGCCGCAAATCTCGGGGAAGGTGTTGGTGGCCTGACTGAGCTGGTAGGCCTCCTCCAGACGTCCGGTGGCGGTCAGGCGCAGCCAGTCGGGGATGTTGTTGTGCAACGGGCAGTGGGACTGGCAGTAGGGCACACCGCATTGCGAACAGCGGCTGGCCTGCTCTTCGGCCTTGGCCTCGATGAATTCGGCATAGATTTCATGATAATCCCCGCGCCGCGCTTCGGCATCCCGTTTGCTCGGCATATCCCGCGGAACATCAACGAATTTCAACATAGGCTGTTGCGCCATTCGGGTTTCTCCCATCCCAGTCCAGTCAGAAGTCCGTTGATAACGCGGGGGGATTGGCCATAAAAGACAGGATTGCTTACCTATTGTCAAAAAATACCACAGAAATCCGGATTTTTTCATATTTAATTCACAAACTAGGTATTACATACTTACCAAATTTTGTGTATCAGGTTGTAATCCGCAGCATTTTCGTGCAGCGCATCCAGATAACGGAGTCGCCATGCCCTTGTTTCACCTGCTTATCCTCGCCCTGATTCAGGGTATCACCGAGTTTTTGCCGGTCTCTTCCTCGGCGCATTTGATTTTGTTGCCGGCACTCACCGATCTTGCCGATCAGGGGCTGGAACTGGATGTCGCCGTGCATATCGGCACACTGGCGGCGGTCATCCTGTATTTCCGCAAGGAGGTTCTGCTCGCGCTCAAGGGCACAGGCGATCTGCTGCGTGGCGATTTTCGGTCGGGAGGTGCGCGTCTGGCGCTCAATCTGGTGATTGCCACGGTTCCGGTGGTGATTGTCGGCTTCCTGCTCAAGGTAACGGGGCTGGTGGATGCGATGCGCTCGGTCGCGGTAATCGGATGGACCATGCTGGTTTTCGGGCTGGTGCTGTATTTTACCGACCAGCGCGGCCGGCAGGAACGGGAACTGGCGCAATGGACCTTGCGCGAGGCGGTGATATTGGGGCTATGGCAGGCGCTGGCGCTGATTCCGGGCACATCCCGTTCCGGAGCGACAATCTCGGGTGCGCGAATGCTCGGGTATGATCGCACGAATGCGGCGCGTATTTCTATGCTGATGTCTATTCCGACGATTATGGCCTCGGGCGTTTTGCTCGGGATAGATGTTGTCGAGCAGGGCGATGCCCTTGTGATGCGCGATCTGTCCATTGCCGCGGGCATGGCCTTTGTCGCGGCATTGCTGGCGCTGTCCCTGATGTTGCGTCTGCTGCGCAGCGTGAGCTTTACACCCTATGTTATCTATCGGGTGCTGCTTGGTGTGGTTCTGCTAGCCCTTGCCTACACGTAGGTTTCTGGCGGAATCCACGATCTCGGTATATTGTCCGCCCGGACGGAAAGCATAGAGGTAATCCTCAAGAATCGCATCCATTGCTGTCGGCTTGATCCCGAGGTCGTCCAGGGTTCTGGCATCTTCGGCAACCACATTGTCATACTGCAACAGTTTGACCTGATCGCGGGTGATCATGGCCGGCATCAGGCCGCCGGTCATTTTGGAAGCCATGTCGAAAACCCAGCCCAACAGCCGCGCATACCAGAGCGGCAGATTGATGACCAACGCCTTGCGCTCGATCACCTTCAGCATACGCTTGGCGAGATCGCGCAGGGTTTCGACATCCGGTCCGCCGAGTTCATAGATACCGGCGGGCACATCGCTTGTAAGTGCCCGTTCGGCGGCGGCGGCAACGTCGTCAACGTAAACCGGCTGAAATTTCGAATCCGCGCCGACAAGCGGCACAATGCGGGTCATGCGGGCAATGGCGGCGAAACGGTTGAAAAACCGGTCCTCGGTTCCGAACACTACGGAGGGGCGCAGGATGACCACATCGGGAAAGGCATGGCGCACAGCGGCCTCGCCCTTGGCTTTGCTGCGGGCATAGGCGCTCTCGCTGTTTTCATCCGCGCCGATGGCGGAAATATGGACAAGGCGTTTCACACCGGCAGCGGCTGCGATGCTGGCGATGCGCCCGGCGGCTTCGGAATGGATGGCATTGAATTTCTGGCGACTGGTTTCCTGCAGGATGCCAACGCAGTCGACAACCGCATCGGCTCCGTCGATCGCACGCTTGACCGAGTCCCGGTCCCGCACATTGGCGAGGATCGGCTCTACCTGTCCGACCACGCCGTAGGTGCGCACGAACAGTGCCTCGTTCGGGCGGCGCACGGCCACCCGCACCCGCCAGCCCTGCCGCGCCATACGATTGGCGATATAGCGGCCCACAAAGCCGGAGCCGCCGAAAATAGTCACGATGGGGGGTGTGCTGGACATGGAAGAGACTCCCTTGATGCGGTTTGGCTATGCATACCGCTGAACACCGTCGCGAACAAGGTGAAATTCCGGCGTATAGACGGTGTTGCCAGAGGGGGAAGTTGCCATGTCGCAGGAAAAAAACCGAAATTGCAAAGATTCCCCCGTTCGCCCCGTTGACACCCCCCGCATGGCGGGTTAATTGCCCCTCACGACACCTGCCCAGGTGGCGGAATTGGTAGACGCGCTAGCTTCAGGTGCTAGTGTCCTTATGGACGTGGAAGTTCGAGTCTTCTCCTGGGCACCAAATCCTCTTTTCTAGCGGAAAGACGATGCAAACGGCCCTTGCGGGCCGTTTTTGATTTCGGCAGCCTAGAACGACGTCGAGAAGGTCAGGGAAACCGGCTGCGTGATGTCGTAGGGTTGGCGCAGATAGGCATCGGCCCAGCTCAGGCGCAGATTGCCGAACGGGCCGACCCATGACAGGCTGATGCCATAGCTGGCGCGCCAGTTCAGGGAATCGTCAACGAGCGGCATGGCGCCACCTGTGGTGTTTTGCAGGTCCCAGACGCTGCCGCCCTCCCAGAAAATACCGCCGTAAACGGTGCCGCTGCGGGTTTCGAACATCGGGAAATCGGTGGCGATGCTGGCGGCGGCATAGGTTTCGCCGCCAAGCGGGGAGTTGACCGGTCCGGCGAAGTCGCGCGGGCCGAGGCCGCCGAAGGCGAAGCCGCGGGGCAGGTCGTAGCCAAGGAAGGCGCGGTCGGTGATGCGGATGGCGTTTCCATCCAGCGAACGTATCTGGCCGCCGGTGACGCTGAGACTGGCGATGCCGTTCATCGGCAGCGGCTGATAGAGCGCGGCGTTGGCGGTCAGGCTGCTCCAGTTTACATCGCCGCCCAGCCCCGCATAGCGTGCGGTTATGCCGAGCGAAACGCCGCTTTCCGGGCGGATAGGATTGTCGGTGCTGTCGAAATACACGCCGAGTTTTGCGCCCGAAACCGATTGCTGCCCAGCCTCGCCGGCGATCAGCGGAGAAGTGGTCGCGACTACGTCGGACAAGGTGTCGTCATAGAAAAAATATCCGGCGGCAACATTCAGCTGTTCGTTCACGGAAAACCGTAGATCGGCATCAATGCCGGCACGCCGGATGTTATAGGCCGCGTCCTGCCATTTGCGTTCGTCCAGATAGACCGAGATGTCCAGTTCGGGGGCAATCGCGCTGCCTGCGAGCGGAAGGGTAAAGCCGGTGTCGAGGTCGGCGGAAATACGATAGCCGGAGCGGCTGTATTCGGCGGACAGGGCCGCGCCGATGCCGGTCCCGAACAGGTTTTCCTCGGAAATGGTGGCAAAGGCGGTTTCGCCGTAGCGTTCGGAATAGGCCGCACCCAGCGTGATATAGCCGGTGGGGGCGCCGGGATCCTGTGCAACAAGCGGTCCGGCGGTCAGCGCGGCGGTGCCGAGCACGAGGAGAAACTGATAACTGGTGCGGCTCATATCGAGGCTCCGTTGGTTTACTGTGCCAGAACGCATTTATAGCCGGGGAGGATCGTGTCACTCTCCAGCAGGAAATACACGCTGATGGTGTTGGACGACAGGTTCGCCACGGGCGAGACATAGTCGGGCGTGACCGGAACAGGCGCTTGCCGGTTGCCGTTCACGATGATTTCGGGGGCGGGGTTGTTGGCAATCTCCGCGAGGCGGCCAACGGGGACGAAGGCCTCGACCCGCATCGGGCGGGTGACATAGATGGTGGCGACCGGACGGTTCACGACGTTTTCGCCGGGATCGATCAGGTCTTCGCCGACAATGCCGGAAACCGGACTGCGGATGATGGCCTTGGACAGGACGATACGGGCGCGCTCGGCTTCCTGTCGGGCGAGGGCGAGGTCCTGTTTCTGTCGCAGAACCGTGGATTTTGCCAGTTTGTATTCCAGCAGGGTGCTTTCATATTCGATGCGGCTGACAGCGCGGTCGGCTACGGCCTTTTCCAGCATTGCCAGCCGGCGGGCAAGCGAATCCCGCTGTGCTTCGGCGGCTTTGACACCGTCGTCGAAGGCGGCGCGGGCTTCGGCCAGTTTCAGGTCGGCCTCGGCAAGGCTGGTGTCGAGACGGGCGATGATGTCGCCCTGGTTCACGCGGCTGCCGGGGCGCACCAGAACTTCGGCAACGATCCCGGGCACCGATGCGCTAAGTTCGACGGTTCTGAGCGGGGTAATGGTGCAGTTGACCGGCTGCTGCGGCATGGCACTTTGTGCCGAAGCCGTGCCGGCCGACAGTATCAGAGCGGATATCAGAGCCTTGGCCGGTGTCATAACTTCTCGGCCAGATTCATGCCGGAGAGATATTCGAGACGACCCCATGCGCGCAGATACTCAAGCTCGTAGTAGCGCACGCGCTCCTGTGCCTGCACCACGCGGGCCTCCAGCGCGGCGACGAGGAATTCCTCGGACCGGCCGGCCTCGACCAGCGAGCGTTCGCTGTTGACCAGTGCGCGAGCGGCACCAAGGGCGCGACGGCTTTCGGAAATGGAGCGGGCAATCTCGGACAGGCGCGACAGGGTCGAGCGGATGTCCGAGGAGACCTGGCGTTTCTGCGAGAAATACTGCAACAGCGCATCGCGGAAATCGACGCGGGC
Source organism: Paracoccaceae bacterium (assembly GCA_026982255.1). GTDB lineage: Bacteria > Pseudomonadota > Alphaproteobacteria > Rhodobacterales > Rhodobacteraceae > NORP23. The sequence continues at coordinate 14,492 of JALSHL010000184.1, forward strand.
GATGAGGTTGGCGTAGCCCTGACCGTCGGCGTTGAACAGCGGCACGACCAGACGGACGCCATAGATGGTGTCCTGTGTGGTGGAGCCGCCACCGAAGCGGCTGGCTTCACGGTCTTCGTATTGCAGGCGGGCGAACCCTTCGAGGACCGGCGCGAAATCGGCCGAGATAGCCTGGCGTTTGCGGATGTCCTGTTCGGCGACCGCAATAATGGCGCCGAGTATTTCGGGGTTGTTCTGAAGCGCGGTTTCGATTGCCTGTTCCGGCGAGACGCGACGTTCGGTGCCGAAGACACCGGCAGGCGGCGAAAGCGGCGTGACGTTGTCGATGCGCGCGCCGGACAGGAACGCCAGATCGGAAAGGGCCGTGTTGTAGCGCAGTCTTTCCTGCGAGAGGTCCACACCGATGTTGGCGACCTCGACCCGCAGGGAGTTCTTGGCGCTGTCCTCGGCAATTCCGGCGTCCGAACGGGAAATCTCGGCGTTCAGTTGCCGGTTGATCAGGTTGCGGCGGCGTTCCAGCGCGGTGATCCGGTTCCGGCTTTGTGCGGCCTGAAGATAGGTGTCGAAGGTCTGATACATGACCTTTTGCACGGTGGCGATATAGTCCACCTCGGCCGCGGAGCGCACGGTGCTGGCCAGCCTGATACCGTAGATGCGCCCGAGATCGAAGATCGGCTGGCGCAGTTCCAGTTGTGCGTCGATGGATGGATAGGTGGCCGTGCCAAGCTGGAAAACCGCGTTATCGGTGGCGATAACGTTTTGTTCGTTCATGGAATAGTTGCCGGACAGGGTGATTTGCGGCAGGTATCCGAAAATCGCGTTCAGGCGCTGGGCGTCCGCACGGTTGATCCGCTGTGCCGCCCGCCCGATTTCGGGATTGCGCTGCAGGGCGGCCTGTAATGTATCGGACAGCGCCACGGTCGGGGTGTTCGCGGTGGTATCGCCATCGAATTCGGCCTGGAGGGCGCTGGCGACCTCGTTGTTCGCGATGGCATTCTCGAAGCGTTCGGTGATGGAGGCCTGCGCGTCGGCGTCTATACCGCCGGAAAGAAGACCGTCCAGGCGTTCCGGCGTTGCCTTGCTCGTCAGGCCGTCGCCACAGGCGGAAAGCAAGGTTGCCAGCGCAAGCATGGACGTTGTCAGTTTGAAACCCACAATAGATACCCCTTTACCATTTTGGCGTGGAATATATAGGACGTGTGCGGAAAAGCAACTGCTTGGCGACAGGGCGGGTGGTTTTTGTAACCGATTGTTGTCAAAGAAAAAGGTAGAGCGAAATTTTTTCATAATTCTGAAGCAAAAAGTAGACACAATGCTGCGAATGTAATAGCTTGCAGGTTTAGTTGTGACTATTTCTGGTTGAACAGGTGCTGTAAATGTTGGACGATACCGAGACCTCCAAACTGTCAAAAGCAGGCGTCGGCGAAGTGGATCTGGAGCCGATCCAGTTGCTTGAGCAGCGT
>JALSHL010000185.1 GCA_026982255.1 Paracoccaceae bacterium
CACCCACCAGCCGCGGTATGACCGAGGCGTCGATGACGCGCAGGCCTGCCACGCCGTGCACCCGCAATTCGGGATCGACCACGGCCATATCGTCACCCCCCATGCGGCAGGTGCCGACGGGGTGGTAGACGGTATCGGCGCGGTTGCGGATATCCTCGGCCAGCGCCGCATCGCTGCCGTCGGTTTTATACAGCTGCTTGCCACGCCACGGGTCGAGCGGTGCGGCCTCCATGATCGCCTGTGTGATTTTCGCGCCTTTCAGCAGCAGATCCAGATCGGCCTGTGTCTCCAGATAGCCCATGTCGATCAGCGGGGCGGAGGTCGGGTCGGTGTCCTTCAGCGCGACCGTGCCACGGCTTTCGGGGCGCAGCAGGCAGACATGGCAGCTGAAGCCGTCGGCAAAGTGCATCTTGCGCATATGCTGGTCGACGATGGCGACGACAAAATGCAGTTGCAGGTCGGGGCGCGCCAGCGACGGGTCGGATTTGAGAAAGGCCCCGCCCTCGGCATAGGGAGTGGAGAACATGCTGTCCTCGCCCTTGCGCCATTGCAGCCCCGCTCTGGTCAGTCGCAGCAGACCGGCAGGGTTCAGGCCGATCACATCGCGGCGTTTCGAATGGTAGGACAGGATATAATCCAGATGGTCCTGCAGGTTTTTCCCCACACCGGGCAGGTCGCATTTCACGTCTATCCCGTGGGCGCGCAACTCCTCTGCCGCGCCGATGCCTGACAGGTTGAGGATCTGCGGCGAGCCGAAGGCACCGGCCGAGAGCAGAACCTCGCGGCGCGCGCGGGCAACATACTCCTTGCCATTGCGGATAAACCGCACACCGGTGGCGCGGGCGTTCCCGATCTCGATACGGGCGACGATGGCCCTGGTGACCACCTTCAGGTTCGGGCGTTCCATGGCAGGAAAAAGATAGGCTTCGGCCGCCGAGCAGCGCCGCCCGCGTTTTTTGCCCCGATGGAACTGGTTGACCTGATACAGGCCGACGCCCTCCTGTGTCGGCCCGTTGAAATCGGGGTTGTGCGGGATCTGCATCTCGCCCGCCGCCGCGACAAAAGCCTGCGTGATTTCCCGCGGGGCAAGCTGGTCGGTGACCTGCAGCGGCCCCTCGGCGTTGTGCAGGGCATCGGTGCCGCGCGCGTTGCCCTCGGATTTCAGGAAATAGGGCAGCACGGATTCCCAGTCCCAGCCCTCGGCGCCGAGGTCCGCCCACTCGTCATAATCCTGCGGATGTCCGCGCACATAGAGCATGGCGTTGATGGCACTGGAGCCGCCCAGCGTCTTGCCGCGCGGCTGGTATCCCCGCCGCCCGTTCAGGTGCTTTTGCGGCACGCTTTCGAAAGCCCAGTTGTTGATTTTCGGACGGCCCGAGATCATCGCCGCCCCCATGGCCGGCGCACGAATGACGAAATCCCTGCCGCCGCCACCCGCTTCCAGCAGGCAGACAGTGGTATCGGGGTCCTCGCTCAGCCGCGCGGCCAGCACGCAACCGGCCGAGCCGCCGCCGATAATGACATAGTCGAATTCCATCGGCGTATAGGGCCACGACGGGCGGGGTTTGGCAATCAAAATCCCCGCATTCAATTCCACTAAACCGGTTTAGTGGATATGTCATCCGGCCTTGCCGCAGCCTCCGTATCGACAACCCCGCCGCTTTGTGGCAGGAACCCCGCATGGACAAACCGAGCAAATCCCATGGTCGCCTGCGCATCAGCGCCAGCCGCAAACCCGAGCCTTTGTTGAAGGACTCGCCCGATCTGGCGGGGGCGTGGAAGGCCAAGGTGCTGACGCTGTATCCCGAGATGTTCCCCGGGGTGCTGGGCCATTCCCTGACCGGCAAGGCGCTGAAGGATGGTCTGTGGTCGCTGGACCCGATTGATATCCGAATGTTCGCGCGCGGCAAGCACCGCAACGTCGATGATACCCCTGCGGGCGGCGGGGCGGGGATGGTGCTGCGCGCCGATGTGGTCGCCCGCGCGATCGACTTTGCCGACAAGGGGCACGACCGCGCCGACTGGCCGGTGATCTATCTGTCGCCGCGCGGCAAACCCTTCGATCAGGCGATGGCCAAACGGTTCTCGCAGGCCAGAGGCATCACCCTGCTGTGCGGCCGTTTCGAGGGCGTGGACCAGCGCGTTCTGGACGCGCGCGCGGTCGAGGAGGTCTCCCTCGGCGACTTCATCCTGACCGGCGGAGAGATTGCCGCGCAGGCCCTGATCGATGCCACGGTCCGTTTGCTGCCGGATATACTGGGCAATGCCGCCTCTCTCGAGGAGGAATCCTTCTCCGACGGTTTGCTGGAGCATCCGCAATACACGCGCCCGAACGAATGGGAAGGGCGGGAAATTCCGGCGGTCCTTACTTCGGGAGACCACGGCAAGGTGGCGGAATGGCGGCGCCG
>JALSHL010000186.1 GCA_026982255.1 Paracoccaceae bacterium
CCAAACGTGTCGTGCGACATAGCAATTTGAAGACCAAGGTATTCCCGCAACGCATAGCTGGTATGCGTTATTTGCACTACTTATGTGTCGGAAAACTGTCATATTGCACCGCACACCATTCAAGATTGGAGAAGGGCAGCGTATGTTTGATTACGTTGATTCAACAGCTTTTGCTAACGACCAGGGCGCCCGCGCCCAGAAACTGTTTGCCGCCGTTGTGCTGGCAGCACTGGACGATGCAATCGCCGACGACAAAAAATACGGCAACGGCGCCGAGGTTATCGCCCGCTGGGCACGCTCGCGTGACGGCCGCGAGGTCCTCATGTGTGCCGGTATCGATCCGAACGAGCGGTGCGTCAAGGGCATGATGGAATTCGTGTCCCGTGGCGTCCGCACCTCGGTTGCACTGTCGCGCGAAGAAAGCGAACGTCAGGCCGCAGCCGCCTGATATTGCCGTAATATCCTGAAAAAACGGGCCTTTGCGCCCGTTTTTTTATGTGCAGTCCAGTTCCGCCTGCACCAGCGCCTGATCCCCGGCCAGCGATCCCTCGACAACCTTGCAGCCGGTGGCCGCCTCGATCGCCGCAAGCGCCCGCGCAAAGGATTGCGCCTTGCGCGGCAGCAGTTCCATACTGACCCGTATCGCCTGCGCCTCTGCGCCCAGCCGATAGACATCATAGCGCGCCCCCTCGACTACCACCCGCACCGGCGCAACCCCGCCATAGCGCAACGCGGGCGAGGAACAGGCGGCAAACAACAGAAGCACAATGACAAAACGCAACAGGGGCCTCCTCTCCAGAAGCCCCCACGCTAGAGAATCAGGGTTTACATTCCGTTAACGCCGGGCGCGTAATTCTGCCCTTCGTCGAACTCGCGGGTAATCGAGGTCTCGACACCCGGAATTTTTCCGAATTCTTCCATCAGCTTTCCGGGAAAGAACGTTGTCGGAATATCGGCAAACTGCGGGATACTGCCCAAAACGCTGGAGGCCGCCACCGTGCAGCGCAGCTTGCCCGTCGCCCCCTGCGCCACAGCACGCCGGAAGAGCGTCTCTGCCACATCGGCGGAGACTTCCAGCTTCTGCGCCACGACATAATAGCCGCTGCGCGCGTGGTAGGAGACGTAATAATCCACCATCTGCGGCGTCATTCCGTAAAACACATCTTTCGAACGGGCCAGATTCACCGAACGGAACGATCCCGCCGGATCCCAGAGAACCTGTTGCGAGGCATTGATCAGAATGCCGGTATGCTCGCCGAAATCCCCGTTTTCGTTAACCATGGTAAAAATCGTGATCGCGGGCGGCTCGTTGCTGACATAGGCACGAGCCTGTATTTCCTCCACCGGATCGGCAGAGGGATCGGCGCAGGCAGCCAGAACCGCAAGCGCAATAAATGACAAAACCAGTTTTAACCCAGACATAATATCCCCCGAAACCGGACCACTGTTCCACGGCCCTTCCCGCCCCCTTAGCACAAACAGAAAAGGCGCCACAATCGGCGCCTGTTCAACTTCTTGCGGAATTGCGGCCTAAGCCGCGTAAATCACCAGAAAAACCAGAATGGCGATGCATATTCCGATCGTGATTTTTCCCAGCTTGATAAAACCCTTGTAGGTTTTCTCATGCTCGTAAGTGCTCATGGTCCCGTGTTGATGTTCGGACATTTCAGATACTCCCGTTTTGTTTTTTTACACGTTTGCCATGAAACAGCCCGCAAGGGAAGCCTGTTTCGCTGCGCTAAATCGCCCGCCAGAGCCACGCGCCGTCCGCCCGCCGTTCCCGCGTTACCGCTCCGGTTTTCAACAGATGGTTCAGATGCCCCATTGCCTCGACCAGAGCCAGACCGTATTCGTCCTCGCCGATCTTGCGCTTGAACAGCGGCTGGAAACACTCCGCAGCGGTTTTCGGTTCCGCCAGAAAATCCTGCAACCGTTCCAGCGCGCCGTAATGGTTGTCGATCAACTGCCGCATCCGCTGCGGCAGGCCGGTAAACGGCAGCTTGTGCCCGGGCAACACCAGATGCCGCGCCTCCGCCAGATGCGACAGCCGCTCGCAGCTTTCCAGCCACTCGCCCACCGGATCGGCCTCGGGTTCCGTCGCATACACCCCGAGGTTGGAGGAAATCGAGGCGATAATCTGGTCGCCCGAAATCACCAGATCATCGTCCAGAGACCAGAGCGTCGCGTGCTCTGGCGCATGCCCGTGCCCCACATGCACAACCCAGCGCCGTCCGCCGATCTCCAGAATATCGTCCTGCTTGATACGCCGGAATCCCAGCGGCATTGGCGCCACCACATCGGCGAAATTGAACGGCCGCTCGGCCCGCCGCTTATCATAAAACGCCCGGTCCATTCCGGCGGCACGATAATAGGC